>NZ_FNUB01000004.1:337500-611974 GCF_900105985.1 Tenacibaculum sp. MAR_2010_89
GGACAAAGTAACTATGTCTCAAGTTATCCGAGAGGCGTTGAGAAATAAACTAAATAGAATAGAAATAGATGATACGAGGAAAAGAAAATTTAGATATTAAATATTGGAGCAGACATATTCCATCAAATTTGGAAATAACCTCCTGGGAGCGAAAACAAATACGGGAGTACTTTATTGAGGAATTAGGAATGACTGATGACCTTGAGTTGGACTTTCAGTCAACTCAACTCAAATTAGTAGTTGATGTGTACAGAAGAATCAGTTACAATTTGTCGGAATAATTACTTATACCTATTTCAATCAAGAGTTAATAAAACCCTCTTTAAATTGGTTTAAATCGAGTTTGACTATATATTTCCATTTGTAGGGTTCTATACCTTGTAACGAATAAGACCCTTTTTTTTCAAAACTCTATGAATTGATTTGAACTTATCTCGCGCATAAACTTTTGCAGCGTACTCGAGAGGGTTGTTGTCGTAACCGACTTTTTTATCGTATAATTCATAAATTTTTATACCTGATTTTGTTGATACAAATATGGAATGATGGATCTCCTCAAGAAGAGTAAGTATAAATGAATGAACATTATCTAAATTTTCAAGAAACAAGGTTATGGAGTGATTTTCTTGTTGATAGAACCCTTTAAATTCATCGTTGGGAGAATAATCATAGATGACTGTCAAACCCTTAATTTGGACACCCAAATCCTCTTGAATCAACTCTAATACACAATTATAAACTTCACTTTTATATTCAGCGACTTCATCAATAGTAAAGATGTGTTGAGGGATTAATAGTTTTATAATCACTATAATCAAAGAAGCACCAGTTACAACTAAGTACCCAACCAACAATAATCCCAATATCTCACTCATTTTTTCATAATATTTTTTAGAGGGTATTGACCCCCATTATAATATCATCGTTTTACCACCATTTAAGGGGGGATGTGGGACCTGAAGGAACCCCATCCCGGGGGGAACAATATATATAGATGAACCACATTACCAGAGTCAATTCTGATGTTTCTGTGCGGATAACAATTGAAGAGATCAGATCACTGCAGGTGAGATCCTGTCCATAAATGTTATCTGCACAAATAATATCATTTTTAAACTACACCATTGAATGGTCTAAAATTGAATAGGTCTACAGTTGTACCATATTATGGTTCATTTAATTTATATAATGGTATAACCGTGATACACGAATAAGTGAATCCGCGGGGGAACTAATAATATCTACTTAGATAATACACCACCAACTAAAAGATGTAAAAATCTTACATGTATAAGATCATTCTCAATTGTTATCGGCACAGTAAATAATACCTCAATTAGGACCATCAATGCAGTTGCGTTAAATTTGTAGTAAATCAGTACTCAAAACTCGATTTGGTTGGAATATATGCACCTAACACGAATTTGAGGTGTTGTTTGAAACTTAGATATTGACACTCAAATAATTGATATTCAATATCTTATAGTGTTGAGTGAGTAGATGAAGTTACGAGTCCTTTCGTCTCCACAATTTACCCACAAACACTGAGGATTTAGTCCATTAATTTGGCACTATCCTCGGTGTTTTTTCTTCCTATCAAATAACACCCAAACTCAATGTTTACAGATCATTAGACTTAATTTAATGAGTTTTTTAATAGATTTTGTAGGGTGTTAAGATCTATAGGTCCATCCTTAGGGATCTCTACTCTTTGATTTAGTTTTTCATCCAATAACTTCATTCCCTCTTTCACATGAGAATCTTCCACATGGGTGTAATACATTAGAGATGTTGATAGTGATTTATGGGATAACACCTTTTGAAGGATTTGTAATGGAATTCCCGCTTTCATCATTATTGAACTTGTAGATCTCCTGGCACTGTGCCAGGTCACTTTTTCATAATCTTTTATTCTTGACATTGAACATATCTGTTTGATCTCATAATTGAGTCTCACGTTAGATTTCATCGGAAGTAGTTTTCCCTTTTGGATCTGAAAATCTCCATTAGTTAAAATATTTAATGATTTTAGTGCATTCGATATCAGTGGAATGGATACTCTTGATTTAGATTTTTGTCTTGTGGTTTTGATCCACATCATTCCTTCATCATCTGTATATAGATCATTTTTAGATAATTTATTCATATCAGCGTACGCAAGACCTGTATAGACAGAGAATAGAAACAGGTGTTTGACATGATAGAGTCTTGGTAGGTCTACATTTAGATTTTCTAATTTCTCAATGTCTTCAAAACTCAGGTAGTGACCTTGTTTTTGTATCATCTTTATAGAGTAATTAGAGAAGGGGTAACGATCTAAATTTCCATTGGATACTTCTAATCGAATGAATCGTGTAAACCTTTGATACGTCTTATAAACCGTATTGTGTGCAACCTTATATTTATCTCGTAACCACAGATCAAAATTCTCCATAAATTCCGAATCTAACTCATAAAGAAAGATGTCATTTCTCTTGGTGTAGTGTTTTATAAACTCTTCGACCCTGAGTTTGGTGTTTAGGTACTTTACATAAGTAGATCTTGTGTACTTGGTTGGAATCTTTTTTTCCATCTTCTCTAAAAATAAATTGTAAGACTCTATAGTTTTTAGGTTTTTGGAGAATCCGTTCTTTAATTTGTCTTTGACAGTATTTGGATTAAATGGTTTTCCTGAAACTACCAGTTCATTTACAACCCTTCGTCCTCTGGAAATAAAAGAGAGTAGGGTATCATTAATTGATTTTGAATCGGGATCAGTTCCGATCACTTTAGAATACTTTTGATTCCATTTCGATTTCACTGTCCATAGACCTGTGAACATTTGTGTTCGTTCCCCCGACATGATGATTGTCATCACAATTGGGAGTTCTCTTTTGTTGTTCGGGTTGTTTTTTAAAAAGTAGTTGAACTTGACATTACTCATAATTTCCTGTTTTTTAATAAGTTAATAACTAATTGATAAACAGTACTCTATGACCTAAAAAATCGATTTCTGTGACCTAAATGCACCTAAATTGGGAGTATTAGGTTTAGTTAGGTGCAGATATTCCAACGGAAAATCGGTTTAAAGAGACAAAAACAGGATGTGGTAAAAGATCTATGGAACACCCTACAAAATCTATTAAAAAACTCATTAAATTAAGTCTAATGATCTGTAAACATTGAGTTTGGGTGTTATTTGATAGGAAGAAAAAACACCGAGGATAGTGCCAAATTAATGGACTAAATCCTCAGTGTTTGTGGGTAAATTGTGGAGACGCCGAGAATCGAACTCGGGTCCAAACAAGCAGCTCAAAGGCTTTCTACATACTTAGTTTTTGTTTAGTTTTCATCCTAAAGCTGACCAAAAACTGCCTACTTTAAGCCTATCTTCTTTAGTTTCAAAAACCTATCGAAGTGCTAAGTTTTCTATGTTTATTTTTACGATGCCCAAAAGTGGAACGCCATAAACCAAGGCTTTCCGTGGACATAAAGCTTGCGCACCTTGTGCGCCGAGGCTAATCTTACTATTAATTCAGATTATGCAGCTAAAGCGTAGTTATCTTCGCCGTTTAAAAAGTTGAAATAAGTTTTACGAGTTATCATTTCACTCCTCGGTATGCTTACATTATCACTGACCTTGCTGTCAAAACCAGTCGTCCCCAATATGTCAAAGAATTACTTATTTATGTCAAAAAACATACCATCTAACAAAATATTAAATGAAATCTTATTCTATTTAAATAAGCGAAGGCAAATATAAAAAAATACTACTTGTAAATTACTTTTAAAAAAAGTATTTTCGCAGAAGTTGTTGTAAACTACAACATTTATAGATAAATTGTTTAATTTTAATACAAATAGAATAGATATGAAATTCGGAATTATAAGAGAACGCAAAAATCCACCAGATCGAAGAGTTGTGTTTTCACCTCAAAAATTGCAAGAATTTCAACAACAGTTTCCTCAAGCTGAAATTGTAATAGAAAGTTCTGATATTAGAGTTTTTAATGATGATGCTTATAAAAATGCAGGATTTAAAGTTACTGATGATATTAGTGATTGTGATGTTTTATTAGGAGTAAAAGAAGTTCCTATTGAAAATTTAATTCCAAATAAAAAATACTTTTTCTTTTCACACACTATTAAAAAGCAACCTTATAATAGGAAATTGTTAAAAGCAATGTTAGAAAAAAACATTGAGCTATTTGACCATGAAACTATTATAAAAGAAAATGGTGCTCGTTTAATTGGTTTCGGGCGTTATGCTGGTTTAGTAGGTGCTTATAATGGACTTAGAGCTATTGGTTTAAAGGATGGTTCTTTTACTTTACCTAAAGTTGAAAGTTTATCCGATTTAGATGCTGTAAAGGCCGAATTAGATAAAATTACATTACCAAATATCAAAATTTTACTTTCTGGTACAGGTAAAGTTGCCTATGGAGCCAAAGAAATTTTAGATCATTTAAAAATAAAAGAAATAAGTGATGCTTTATATTTAACGGCTAAATTTACTGAACCTACGTATTGTATGGTAGATGTTATGGAATATAGCAAGCGTACAGATGGTAAAGTAGGAGATAAATTTGAGTTTTATAAAGATCCTAGTGGTTATGAAAGTAACTTTATGCCATACGCTAAAGAAACTGACTTTTTTATTGCTGGTCATTTTTATGGTGATGGAGCTCCTTACTTATTTACTAGAGATGATGCTAAAAAAGAAGATTTTAACATCAAATTTGTAGCAGATATTTCATGTGATGTTGACGGACCTGTTGCTTCAACAATAAGACCTTCAACAATAGCAGATCCAATATACGGTTATAATCCTGTAACAGAATCTGAAATTGATTTTAAAGATGATGATGCTATAGTAGTTATGGCTGTTGACAATTTGCCTTGTGAACTACCTAAAGATGCTAGTGAAGGGTTTGGTGATATGTTTTTAGAACATGTTATTCCTTCTTTTTACAATAATGATAAAGATGGTATATTAGCCCGCGCTAAAATGACAGAAACCGGAAAATTAACCAATCGTTATTCCTACCTTCAAGATTTTGTAGAAGGAAAAGAATAATAACAATACTATTCCCGCTGCAAAGCGGGATTTTTTTATGCTACCTGACAAACAATTTTTAATTGATACTGCAAACATGAAAATGCCTTTTGGTAAATATAAAGGCACTTTTTTAATTGATATACCTGAGTATTATTTAGTGTGGTATAAGAACAAAGGTTTTCCTGCAGGAAAATTAGGAAAAATGATGGCGCTTGTTTATGAATTACAACTTAATGGATTAGAAGATATTTTAAGAAAGATTAGAACCTTCTAATTTTTTCGTTTTTTCTAAATAAAGAACAGTAGCTATACCTAGTGTATACGCTATTAGATCACCAATACTAAATGTTGCTCCAAATATTATAGTTGCTAATTTATTGTTTTGCATCCCTATATATTCTAAAAAAAAGGTTAACTGTAAAAACTCAACTAAAAAAGAAAAAAGTAATACTCCTATTCCTATTGTTATATTTGAGAAATTGGAAAAAGCTTTCATCAAATAAAAGAGTAAAATCACTACCAAAAAGTCGCCCAATGTGTGCCTTATAAAACCAGAAGTTTGAGCTATTAATAGCTCTACTATAAAAACTAAAACAGCTTTCTTAAAATAATTTAAACTAATATTCATTTATAAAGTTTTAAAAGTAAAGTACCATACCCAGTATGGTACTTTATTATATTCATTAATACCTATAGCTTGTTAATCGTTTTGCCAATCAATTTTTCTTGATGCATACATTACGGAAGCTAAGATTATAAATAACCCTACACTACCAACCAATAATGCGTAGTTTTCTAATTGGATAATGATGTAAATGAAGGTATATAAAATAACAAGGGAAGCTCCAATAAATAATGGGAACTTAATATTTTTTAAAATAGATTTAGAATAGGCTGTTATTACAGATACTACTGAAATTCCTGCTATTAAATATGCCTTAAAAAAACTACTATGCTCAGATATTGATATTAACAATGTATAAAACATAATTAATGCGATACCAATCATTAAATATTGAAATGTATGTATAGATATTTTACTCATGGTTTGAATTAAGAAAAATACCAAAAAGGTTAACCCAATAACCAAAAAACCATATTTAGCTGAACGTTCACTTTGTTGATATTCATCTACAGGAATCATGAAATTAACTCCAAATGCATATTCTTTTAAATTAGGCAACCCTTTAAAAAATTGTTGTGGGTATGGTCTATTTATTTCAAGTACTTTCCATTTAGCATTAAACCCAGTATCAGATATTTTATCAGAATTATAAGGTAAATATTCTCCTAAGAAATTAGCGGTTTTCCAATCGGATCTTATTTCAATAGTAGTTTCTTTACCAACAGGTATAAAACGAATTTGTTTACTCCCATTTATGTTCATATCTAAACTAAAATTTACTTCTTTTTTTAAAGGTATATCCTCTAATTTTAGATACTTGCTTTCTAACTTATGCAATTTAACATGTTTAGTATATGATTTAGCAGAATTATAAGTATCTCTTTTTGAACTGAACGCATAAGTACTATTATTCAGTTTTAATTCTACAAGGCTATTTACACCTTTTAAATTTGAAGTTTTAATTATTAATTTTGATTTTTCCCAAATTATATTTTCAGGTTTTATATCTAATTCACTAAAGTCTGGTTTTACAAAACTTCCTGAAATTGCTATTGAGCTTTTATATACTGCTGTTTTATAAATTCCTCGTTTTTTTTCTTCAGGATTAATCGTAGATGCTACATTTAGTTTTTTAGGAAAAAAATAAGCGTATTTTATATTCTCTATGCTTTCTTCACTGTTTTGTTGGGTTGCCGTGTTGAATATATTTTTAACTTTATACGTTTTGTAGGGCACTTTTAATATTGGACCATACAACAATACTTCTTTACCCCATTTTTTATTGATTTCATTAACTACTTCCTGTTGCCTTCCCATACGTTCATAAATCAAGCTTTTAATAAAGGATAAAGGAATTAATAGAATTACTATTAATAAGCCAATCATTAACATTCTTGCCGTAATTGAGTTTTTTAGCCATTTGCCAAATTTCCCATTTTGTTGATTTGATATTTCCATTTTCATCTTTTATTTAAAATATTTGTTATTATATTCTCCAATTTATCTAAGTAACTAGTCATCTTTTTTTTATAATAACCTGAGTTTAATTAATAGCTGTTTATTACAGCACAGTTCTCTTTTTCAATTCACTATACATTTTACGAACTCTTTTATTAAACTCAGGATATCCATAGCAATCTCCCCCTATTATTCAAGACATTTACAACAAAAAAAATACAAAGGACTTTGAAATACAAAGTAATTATTCAAAAAAAATACTACTTATTTTTTATTAATTTTTCTAATGCGCTTATGTGCTTTTTAAATTCTAATTTTCCTTTTTCAGTAGCATAATACCTTGTATTAGGCTTTCTTCCTATAAATTGTTTTTCAATTCTTATAAATTCAACTTTTTCTAATGCTTTAGAATGACTTGCTAAATTTCCGTCTGTAGCTCCTAATAACTCTTTTAAAGTTTTAAAATCTGCATACTCATTCACCATTAGAACTGACATTATACCTAGTCTGATTCTATGATCAAAAGCTTTATTTATATTTAAAATAATATTTTTCAAAAAAACTATTTTTTATCATATTTATAATACATTAAAGTACCGTAAATAATGTGCATTACTCCAAAACCTAGTACCCAAAACCAAAATCCGTATCCAGGAAAAATAGCACTAATTAAACCTAAAACGATTTCAGTTAAACCTAAATATTTAACGTAACCCAATGTATATTTTGATGCATTGAATAATGAAATACCATAGAAAAGTAACATTAAAGCTCCAGATTGTCCATAACGCCCCTGACTCAAAACTATTATTACATATATACCACCCGCAACTAAAGGCACTAAAAAGTTAAATAATAATCTTCTTGTAGTTGGATCCCATATTTTCTCTTGATTTTTCTTTGCCTTTTTTGTTGTTAAAAAAATGGCAGTTCCTACACTCAAAATCCCAATCAATAAAAGTACAATACTTAATAACTGAAATACTTTTCCATCTAAAGTTAAATAGCCCCTTCCATTAATATTCACTACCCAATAGGCATATCCTGCACCTAATAAAGCATATATACCAGCTAAAATACCAGAAAGACCACTTAATGAAATAAAACGTGATGATTTATTCATTAAATTTTTAATTTCAGATATATCTTTTAAATATTCTTCTCTACTCATTTTTTAAAGTACTTTGAACCACAAAGTAAGTATTTTTATTTCATTATAACAAATATTTTTTTTCAAAAAATCAAAAACTGAAAAGAGTTATTCTACTAATACTTTGTATTGCATTACTAGCTCATTATTTACATAAATATTTAAGTTGGTATTTTCTTTAGGCTTTTTAAAATAAATTCGACTTGTAGAATTAGTATTCTTAACATGAGGAACTCTTAGATATTTATCATTAGAATACGTGTATAGTATTGAAGCCTTTTTATCTATTCCTTTAAGTTTTAAATATAGTTTTTCTCTTTTTTTAACTTTAATCTCTCCTAATTTTGGAGTGATGATTTCAATATTTGATGTTAAAAAAGAGTCATGAAAAAAAGGATCATTACAAAACTCTTTTAAAGGCTTTTGTTTTAAATACTTTCTCCAAAAAACTTTAGAAGGAAAGTGAGTTAATCTAAGTTTATCTTTATTCACATCAAAAAAACTTACATCTAAATATTTTTGCCAAACACCTCTATAATTATACCCTGCTCCATATGTTAAATCAATAAGTTTCCATTCATTTTCTACATACACCGCATTCCAAACATGGTTTTTATTAGAAACTATCTTACCAATTTGTTCTACGGATGATCTAGTATATCCATAAATTAATTCATTTTTAATTTTAAGGGCATTACAAACCTTATTAAACAATAATGCATATCCTAAGCATACTGCTTTTTTCGTTTCAAATGCTTCTACTATGGTTTGCCTATTTTTATAGTCCTTTAGTCTTTTAAGGCTTTCTTTATTCTGATAAATCAAAAATTCAGGAGAAAATAATACATTTGAATTTTCATAGGCTATGTTTAAGGCTATCCAAGTATATACTGCCCTTGCCTTCTCTATATTAGTTTCAAAATCGTAATCTATTTTTTCAACTAAATGATTTATAGATTTTATATTGTTATATGAGTGAATAATTTTATCAACCTTAGTAAGTTTTACGTCAAATACCCCCTCTTGCGAAAAGATAAATGTTGATACGGTGAAAAGTAAAAAAGTAATTAGTGATTTTTTCATAACATCATTTTCAAATAAATATACAAATTAATATTCAACTGAAGTAAAACCTAATACAGTACCTTTCTTATTAAATTTATGCAAAGTAAAATCTATTAGAAAACATCTAATATTTAATCTTATATAGCAGTTCTATTTAAGCTTATATTCTAAATTAATTTGTACTCTATATAAATTTTACCGTCAACAACTAAAAATAACTTGTTACAATTTTTTGTAGGTGTAATTTTAATATAACCAACATCATTTTTATAAATAAGACTTGGTTTTTTTGCAAATCTGTAACTACTTAATCCACACAAAACAGTTTGAAAAGACGAAAGGTTTTTTACTTTTAAAAGTACAGTATTTTTCGTTTTAATAATCCCTTTTAAAGGCCCTAATAACTCTAAATTAGTTTTTAAAAAGTCAGAGGAATAAATTGGCTGATCATAAAATTCTTTTTTTGAAAGCTTCATTCCAAACAACCATTTTTTATCTTTTGGGTAATGCGTTTTCAAATAATGCTTTTTAGGAAAGTTAAAAAAGTATTCATTAAAATTTGGTTGCCATCTTCCATTTATCACTGCTCCTGATGCCCAAGTAGCATCCATAAGAACCCATTTATTATTTATTTTAACAACATTCCAAGCATGGTTTGGTACATTTAATTTTTCTCCTATATCATAAATAGAATTTCTTACATACCCCTTTATTACTTCATTTTCAAAACCTAAATAACTAAAAACCTTGGCTAAAGTTTGTGCATATCCTTCACAAACTCCTTTGTTTGTTTTTAATGTTTTTGCAACAATACTATCTTTAATGGCTTGTATTTTCTGTAATCTGTCTTCTTCATTTTTATAACTAAAACCAATTCTTTTTTGAGACTGATTTTGATAAGCAGACAGGTTATATTTTATATTGTTAGATACCCAATAAAACACAGCCTTAGCTTGACCTTCTTTAGAAGAAAAATCTTTTGCTACTTTTTTAGCAAGACGTTTAGCTGTTATTTGTTTAGGGTATTTTTTTAGCTTCTCATTAATTTCTTTAAAGTTTTGAGATGTAACATTAAAAGAAATCAATAAAATTAAATATAAAAAAAGTTTGCGCATATTATATTAAGGGATTATAATTTTAACTAACTAACCAAAAACTATGCCTACAATTTAATAATTGTTTTTCTAATAGCAATTAAATTAGTTAATAATGCCTCTAAATATTTTAAATCTAACATATTTGCACCATCACTTTTAGCATTTGAAGGGTCAAAATGAGTTTCAATAAAAAGCCCATCTACATTATTTACAACACCTGCTCTTGCTATTGTTTCAATCATATCAGGTCTACCACCAGTTACTCCACTTGATTGATTTGGTTGTTGCAAAGAATGTGTAACATCTAATACGGTAGGTGCATATTCTCTCATTGTAGGTATCCCTCTAAAATCAACTATCATATCTTGATAACCGAACATAGTACCTCTATCAGTTATCCAAGCGTTCTTATTTCCAGAATCGTGAACTTTTTTTACTGCATGTTGCATTGCTTCTGGGCTCATAAATTGCCCCTTTTTAAGATTTACAACTTTACCAGTTTTTGCAGCAGCTACCACTAAATCTGTTTGTCGCACTAAAAATGCAGGTATTTGTAAAACATCAACAAACTCTGCTGCTTTTTCGGCATCAGATACTTCGTGAATATCGGTAACAGTAGGTACATTAAATGTTTCAGAAACTTTACGTAAAATTTTTAATGCTTTCTCATCTCCTATTCCAGTAAAACTATCAACTCTACTCCTATTCGCCTTTTTAAAACTCCCTTTAAATATATAAGGTATCTCTAACTTGTCAGTTATGGAAATTACTTTTTCAGCAATTCTTAAAGCCATATCTTCACCTTCTATAGCACAAGGTCCAGCTAAAAGAAAAAAGTTATTTGAATTACTATGTTTTATATTAGGAATATCTGATAAATGCATATTAGTTATTTATTTAAAAACAAAAATAAGAAATTAAATTAGCTATATTTAGACTTTAAAATCAATTTAACATGAATAAAAAACCAATATTCCTTTTAGCATTAATTTTCTCGTTTATTTCTTGTAAACAAACAAAAAATATTAAACGAAATAACACAAAAGTTACTCAAAAAAAGAATATTTCAATAGATTCTTCATTAGTACGTAAACATTTATATACATTATCCTCTGATGAAATGGAAGGGAGAAAGCCTGGAACAGAAGGGATGGAAAAAACTACTGTATATATTGAAAACGAATATAAAAAAATAGGCTTAAAAACTTTTGGTGACCTTAAAAGTTATCGTCAAAACTTTACTCATAAAGGAATTAAAATGAGTAATATTATTGGTGTATTGGAAGGAAAAACTAAGAAAAATGAATTTGTTATTGTATCGGCTCATCATGATCATTTAGGTGTTAAAAAAAGTGGAGATGGTGATCGCATATTTAACGGTGCTAATGATGATGCTTCTGGTGTAGTTGGTGTTTTAACTTTAGCTGAATATTTTGCAAAAAGTGATACTAACGAACGTAGTATTTTATTTGTTTGTTTTACAGCTGAAGAAATGGGGTTAATAGGGTCTACATACTTTGGTAAAGGAATTGACCCAACTAAATTTGTTGCTGGAATTAACTTAGAATTAATAGGAAAAGAACCAAAAACTGGTCCAAAAACTGCTTGGTTAACTGGTTTTGATCGCTCTAACTTTGGTAAGATCATTCAAAAAAACCTTGAAGGAACTGACTATAAATTATTTCCTGACCCGTATCTAAAGTTTAACCTGTTTTTTAGATCAGATAATGCGTCCTTAGCTCGCTTAGGAGTTCCATCACATACCTTTTCAACAACTCCTATTGATATAGATCCAGATTATCATAAGGTTTCAGATGAAGCAGAAACTTTAAATGTTGGGGTTCTAACAGAAACTGTTAAAGCAGTAGCAAAAGGTACTGAAAGCATTATTAATGGTAAAGATACACCTACAAGAGTTGTTATAAAAGAATAGTCCTGTACAATTACATAAAACCCTGAAATAATGAACGTTATTCAAGAATTAACAGAAAAATATAATGGGAAATATTCAGAAGAATCAACTATAAATGTAAACAGTCCGATTGGAAAATACGTTTATAAACCAAAAAGTGGCATTATAGAACTTGATGGAACTAAAATAAGTATTAATTTAAATGAAGTTGCTGGAGCAATGCCAGTAACTGAACCGTTTCGGATTACTTTACATTTGGATAAAACTTACGCAACTGAATTAACAATATTCCCAATTGATTCGTGGAATAAATTTCTGAATTTCATTATACCGCAACGAGGAAAGTTTGTTCATAAGTCGCTTGTAAAACAATTTTTGTTTCGAGGAAATATAGACTTGATAAAACAACTCGCAATTGATAAATTCTTTTGTAACGAAATTTTAAATGACAAAATTTATATAAAAACCGGAGTTAAGACAACCACCCAAATTACTTTAACACCTGAATATGGAATTAAAGACATTAAACAACTTGAAAAATATGTTTCTGTACTAAAACGAATTGAAAATAAAATAAAAGCGTCACACAACAATTTATATTCGTAAATACTGTGGACTCAACTATCTTCTTATCAAATTCACTCGGAATAACTAAAAATTAATACTAAACCGAAAAAAGCATTAACCCTTACTGAAAATCAAGATTTTACAAAACCTATATAATTTCTAAACAATTATTAAAAAGCAAGAATGATTTTCTTGCTTTTTTTGTTTCCTTAACATTAAACTAATGATAATTTAATAATTCAAACAACACTATATTGACAATTACTCTTAAATTTTATTAATTTTTTACTACATTCGCTAAAATTTAATAACAAACCCTTCAAATTATGAAAAAAAATCTTTTAAGTATTGGGATAATCTTTATGATGTTCTCTTGCTCTACAAACGATTCATTAGAAATTCAAAATCAAGAACAAAAAGAGTTATTATCAAAAACAGAAATTAATAGTGTTATCAAAAAATCTTTAGAAACTAAAGGAGATTTTATATGGTCAGACCAAGATGTTCATACCATATGGAGTGCTATTAAACATGGAAATAACCTTTTAACTATAGGTTATGGAAACTCAAAAAACAACTATCAAAGAAGTTCAACTTCTCAAAATATAAAAAATCAAATCTTAGCTTTAGTTAATAGTATAGAAAAAACTGCTTCTAAAGGGAAGAATGAGATTTTTGCTGATGAAAACATTAATGTTATTGATCTTAAAGTAACAAACAAAGAAACTATTAAAGTTTTACTAAACGATAAACGAGTTCGATATATAGAACCTGCTGATTATAGTTTTTTTAGTACTTCTAGCCAACAAAGGTCTAGTTCTTCTGGAGGTTCTGGTTGTGGTTATAACCAATTAACCTTAAACTCTAATGATTACCGAACTGTTACGCCAGGAGCAAGAGTACCTTGGGCTTTTGATGCTCATAAAATACCTCAAGCTTGGAATTACAGTACAGGTTCAGGAGTTACCGTAGCTATTATAGATTCAGGGTTATCACCAGAACAAAAATGGATGAATCAATATTTTAATGATGGATATTCTTCAGGTAGATCGGTACAGAAATACGGAACTTTTGTAGATTCATGGTGGGCATGGTCAAACAACTATGATGGTGTTAACGACAAATGTGGACACGGAACTAAAATGGCCGCTGTTGCTACTGCTCCAAGAAACAATGACAACCTTCCTGTTGGTGTTGCTTACAATGCTAATTTAGTTAGCTATAGAGCTGTTGAAAATGTTTTAATAAATGATTATCATGAAAAAAGAGGTATTGCTGAAGCTTTAACTGCTCTAGGTAACAGAAGTGATGTAAAAGTAATTTCAATGTCTATTGGTTCTCCTTTTAGTATTGGTAGAGTTGAAGATGCTGTAAAATATGCATACAATAGAGGTAAAATGATTTTAGCTGCTGGTGGTACATCTACTTCATTTA
This sequence comes from Tenacibaculum sp. MAR_2010_89, assembly GCF_900105985.1. Lineage (NCBI taxonomy): Bacteria > Pseudomonadati > Bacteroidota > Flavobacteriia > Flavobacteriales > Flavobacteriaceae > Tenacibaculum > Tenacibaculum sp. MAR_2010_89. Next base: position 351,847 of record NZ_FNUB01000004.1, read on the forward strand.
CTACTTGGTATGGAGTAATTTTCCCTGCTAGCATGAATGAAACTGTTGCGGTTACTGGTGTTAAAGAAGGTCAATATAGTAAATGTGATGTATGTCATTCTGGTTCTAAAATAGACTTTACTGTACAAATGCAAAGAAGAAATGGAACTGATAATAAAATACCAGTTTTAAGTTATTATAACGGTAAAGAAAACTATGTTGGGGGATCATCAGTAGCAACTGCTACAACTGCTGGTATTGCTGCTTTAGTGTGGGCAAAACATCCAGGTTGGTCGCGTGCTCAGGTTTTACAAAAAATGAAAGAGTCTGCTGATTTTTACCCTAATAAGCATTCTGAATATGGATACGGAAATATTGATGCTTTAAAAGCTGTTCAATAAATAGATTAATCAACTAACTAATTTTTGCAAAAGCTTCGTTTATTCGAAGCTTTTTGTATTTTTATAAGGTATAGTTTTTGCTATTCTTTTATTAAAAATAACATCATGAATAAATTAAAATATCTCTTTCTATTTCTTTTTATAAGTTGTTCTACTAGTAGAGTAGTATATGACTACGATAGCAAAACAAACTTTAAAAAGTACAAAACATTCAATTTTTTTGAAGACGCTGGTAAAGGACTGAATGAATTAGATATAAAAAGAGTTACACAAATAATTACAGAAAACTTAAACATTAAAGGAATGAAAATTTCTGAAACTCCTGATTTTTACGTTAATTTCTTTTCAAAAGAAAGAGAATCTGCTAATAGAAATACTATTGGAGTAGGAATTGGTGGTGGAGGAAATATCGGCTTTGGTATTTCTGGTGGAATACCGATAGGTAGAAAAAAAATAAACCAAATACTTACCATTGATTTTGTTGAGGCAACATCAAATGAGCTAATATGGCAAAGTGAAATAAACAGTGAAATAAATGAAAGAGCTTCACCTAACGAAAAGAAAACACACTATTCTCAAATAGTTAAAAAATCTTTTACAAAATACCCTCCAAAAAAATAGCATGGCTTACGATACGTTTTTATCTGACAGAATTTCTCATTTTTTTCAAAACGAAAATGTTTTTTTTATAGAAAAGAAAATGTTTGGGGGACTCTGTTTTATGATTAACGATAAAATGTGTGTTGGAGTTATTAAAAATGAAGTCATGGCTCGGATTGATCCAGGTATTTATGAAGAATCCTTAACAAAAACAGGATGTAATACCATGAATTTTACAGGAAAACCAATGAAAGGCTTTGTTTTTTTGTCTAATGAAGCCATTGATTTAGACGAAAACTTATATTATTGGTTACAGTTAGCACTTGATTATAATCCAAAAGCAAAATCGAATAAGAAAAAACTTTAAAATAAAAAAACGGTAGAAATTTCTTTCTACCGTTTTTTTTAAAATATATACAACTAATTAATAGTTTAACTTCTTAAGGTAATCTAACTTTAATTGCCAAATGTCTAACTCATCTTTGAATTTCTGAATTCCATTTCGAACATTTTTCACTAAAGGATTATCTTCAGTTGCATTAGAAATAAAACTCAAATTGTTTTCTAACTGCTGCATTTCACGAACATTCTCATCTATTTTTCTTCTAATAAATAATTGTTCGCTATCTAATTTTCTATAATCTTTTTGAGTTAAATATCCTTCAATAACATTTTTAAACTTCATTATTTCTATATCTGCTCTCCCCATATTTAAATTATTAAGGTGAGTATCTATAGCTTTGTTAAATTTTTCGTTTAAATGTCGTGCATTTTTAGGTAAAACCCCTAATTCTTTCCATTTAGAAATAGATTCTTTTACCTCATCAAGCGTTAAATTTTCTTTAGCCTTTATTTCTTCGATAAATTCTTTTTTACCTTCAACAACAACTAATTGTTCTTTATTTAATTCATTTTTACGCTCGTGAAGTCTATCAAAGTAATGATTACAAGCCCCTTTAAAACGCTTCCATATTTCATCAGAAAATTTTCTAGGAACGTGACCTATTTTTTTCCAATCAGATTGTATACGTTTCATTGTATTTGTAGCAGTATCCCAATCATCACTATCTTTCAAACTCTCAGCTAACTCTACTAATTCTATTTTAAGCTTTAAGTTATTACTTTGCGCTCCTTTTTCTTCTTTATAAAAAACATTTTTTGAAGCATTAAACTTCTTAGTTGCTGCTTTAAATTGTTGCCATACCGCTTCACTTTTACTATATGGAAGCTTTCCTATGTCGAAATACTTCTTTCTTAAAGCTTCAATTTCAACAATGCTTTTTTGCCAATCATTGTGCGTTTTATTATTAGAAGTATCATAAGCATTAATTTCCGCTACAACTTCTAATTTCGCATCAATCATTTCTTGATGTTTTGTTCTTAAAACTTTAAAATGCTGGTGGCGCTTATCATGTATTTTTTTTGTAGCCTCACTAAATTTACCCCAAACATCTTCTCTATGTTCTTTTCCTACAGGTCCAATTTCTTCTTTCCATAAACGATGTAAATCTTGTAACTCTTTAAAAGCTTCGTTTATATCATCCTTTTCATTTAATGCCTCAGCTCTTGCAATTAATTTTAACTTCTCTTCTAAATTATGTTTAAAATCAAGCTCTCTAAAATCTTTATTTAAGTGTAGTAAATCATAGAATCGCTCAACATGATGATGATACGTTTTCCATGTATCATTATACTTTGTTTTAGACACTGGTCCTATTTCTCTCCATTGCTTTTGAATTGCTTGAAAATCATTGTACATTGTTTTTACATCACCACTTTCAATTAATGTTTTTAATCCTTCAATTAAAACATTTCTTTTTTCAAGATTCTCTTTAAGCTTCTTCTCTAATTGTGAATAGTAAGCATCACGTTTCGTTTTATACTCACCTAATAATTTATTATAAGCTGTTTTTACTGGGCTAGAAAATTGAAAATCTATTGAGTTTCCTCCTTCAGACAAAAAAGCTTCTTTCTTTTCAGCTAATAATTTACCAAATTTAGCATTGAACGAATTTTTAATTGCATCAACGTTATTTTTTAATTGTTGAACAGGATGTGCTTTTAATAGTTTCTCTAGTTCTTCAACCAATTTATCTAGCTCCATAGTTGCATAATCAAGCATTGGAATTTCATGCCTTTCTTCTGCCTTTTCTGATTCTTGAGCTACTTCATTTTCAACTTCATTAACAGCCTTATCTGTTTCATTTACGGTTGTACTCTCTTCATTTATTGGTTGTTCAACCTGTTCTTCGTTGTTTTCTAACATATCTACAATGTTTAAGTTCCTTTTTATTAGTTGTTAAAGATAAGCATTCTTATAAAATAGCAAACTTTATTTTTAACGAACATTCAATGATTATTTATTCCAAATTTTCCATGCTTTCTCAGCTTGCTGCTCTAGCATTTCTAATCCATTTTTTATAGTTGCACCTTTTTCTTTTCCTTTTTGTAAAAAGGTTGTTTCTGAAGGGTTGTATATTAAATCATACAACATATGTTTCTCACTAACAAACTCATATGGTATACTGGGGCAGTTTTCTATATTTGGGTGAGTACCAAGTGGTGTACAATTTATTAACAATAAATGTGACATCATTACTTTTTCAGAAACATCCGCATAGGTTATGGTATCTTTTCCTTTTGGTGTTCTTGACACAAATTTATACTCAATATTTAATTTATCAAGTACATAAGCTACAGCTTTTGAAGCTCCACCAGTACCCAATATTAAAGCTTTTTCATGATGCTTTTTCAACAACGGAGTTAATGATTTTTTAAAACCATATACATCCGTATTATATCCTATAAGTTTTCCTTTTTTTGTAATTCTTACAGTATTTACAGCTCCTATTTTTTTAGCTTTTTTATCAATTTTATCTAGAAAATCAAAAATCTCTAATTTATAAGGAATGGTTACATTCATTCCTTTTATTTCATTTTTATACTCTTTTATTTTTTTAGTAAACTCTTCTATATTCTGAATATCAAAGTTTACATACTCGTGTTTTGCTAATCCTAATTTTGAAAATTTCTCTGTAAAATACCCTCTAGAAAAAGAATAAGAGATGTTTTTTCCTACTAATGCAAATAGCTGTTTATTTTCGTTTTCTCCCATAAAAATCTATCACTAAAATTATAATTATTCCTATAATTACAAAACCTATTGAAATCCACGTTTCTTTATCCTGTATATCTGGAATGTAACGTTGATAATTTTCTACTATTTTATTTCCTTTTTTATCAAGTAAAAATGTTGCTTCTGTAGTTTTATAAATTGTTTTTTTCCATGGCCAAACGATTCCTAATGAACCAGTAATGAATCCTATAATAACGGCAGTAACTATTTGATGCCATCGTTTTAATACATATCCTAATATATGCGATATGGAAACTAACCCGAAAGCAGAACCAGCTGTAAAAACGGCTATAATTTTAAGATATCTAACTTTAACAGCATCTTTAAGCACCTCAAAATTTCCTGAAAATAAATTTGCAACTACATTTCCAAACACGTTTACACTATCAACTAAAAGCAATACATAATTACCTAGTAATATTAAAATAAAAGAACCTGAAAGTCCAGGTAAGGTCATTCCAGAAACACCAATTATTCCACATAAAAAAACAAACCAAAGGTTATCGTTTTCTTTTGCAGGCGTCATAAAACTTATACCTATTCCTATTGAGACACCTATTAATAAACCTACAATGTTTTTAAGTTCCCACTTACCAAAATCTTTAGAGATATAATAAATTGATCCTAAAATCATTCCAAAAAACCAAGCCCAAACATACTGCTCATAGTTTTTCAAAAAATAATCTAGTAGTAAAGAAATACTAAAATAGCTAAACATACTACCTAGCATTACTAATACCAAGAATTGTAAATTGGTATAACGTGCAAAACTTTTTAAACGGCCTGTTAATAATAGCTTAAATGCCTTTCCGTTTATTCGTTGAAACGTAAAAATGAGTTCTTCATAAAAACCCATAACAAAAGCAACCATACCACCAGAAACGCCAGGAACCTTATTTGCTCCTCCCATTGCCAATCCTTTTAAAAACAAATTGACTTTTTGAATAAATGTTCGTTCTTTTTGCATGTAGCTTAATTAGAAAAAACTAAAGTACAGTTTTTCTACTACTTTTTTACGGCTAATTTCTCTAATAATAAGATTAAACCAAAACCAACAATTGCTAAGATTAATGCATTGATTAATTGAGGTTCACCATTAAAATTTTGTGGCAAAATACTTTTCTCTAGAAGAGGCTTTACCACCCCATGCCTATCAGTATATGTTGAAATTATACTTTTCCATGGCCATACCTTATTCAATGACCCCAACATAAGTCCAGTTAAAGCTATCAACATTTCGTTTTTATAATTAGCAAATAACCATTTTAATAGTTTAGAGAAAGTAGTTAATCCTACAATAACTCCAATTATTATTGCTGAAATAATTTTCAAATCTTTGTTCGTTAAAGCTGTCATTACTAATGGGTAAACACCTATTAATAATAATATATAAGAACCTGATATCCCTGGAAGTATCATGGCACATGAGGCTATTGCACCAGAGAATATTAAAAATAAATAACTAGCTTCCTGGCCACTAGTAGAGGGAACTACAGTAATAAAATAACCAAATCCAATCATTAATAGGCCAATAATTATACTTACAACATTCCACTTCTCTACTTGTTTAGCTATGTATAATATGCTTGCTAACACTAAGCCAAAAAAGAAAGACCATAACAAAATTGGCTTGTGTTCCAACAACCATTTAATTGCTTTTGCTAAAGAAACAATACTAGTAAGAATACCAATAAAAAGTGCAGCTAAAAAACTACCATTCAACTGATTCCAAGCTTTTTTTAGCCCTTCTTTTTTTAGTGTTTGAAATAAACTTAGATTTATATTACTTATAGAACTTAGTAACTCTTCATAAATACCCGAAATAAAAGCTATAGTTCCTCCAGAAACTCCAGGAACTACATCTGCTGCTCCCATTCCCATTCCTTTTAACCCAATGATTAAATAATCTTTTATTGTTCTACTCATGTATAGTTAGTTATTTATCTTTCTTTTTAGTTGATTTAAAATGTATTAATTTTTTCTTCTTTTTAGCAATGGTATCTTTTTTCTCTTCTTTCTTTTTCTTCTTCTTTTTTAGGCCTAACTTTTCTCCTAACTCTGACAAGTTATTAAAATTAACTTGGTAAGATAATCCAACCCCTTGAGTATACCCTTCTTCGTCAGTAGAATATTGCACATCATTTTGTCTATTAAAAACAGTTCCTCTAAAATTACCTTCTTCATTAAGTAATACTTCTACTTTTACTTCTCCAACAACACTTGTTTGAGTATTTGCTCCTACAGGAACACCTACTTTCCCATTTACAATTACCCTATTGCTCAACTGAGTACTTACTGATACATCAACTTGATCATCACTATTTAAATTATCAACATTACTTCTATCTCCTTGGGTGTACCCAACCCCAACCTGAAATTTATTGTCTTTACTATTTAGCATATTAGACAAAATACTTGAAGCTATTTCTGATGCAGTTCCTGTTAAACCTGATGTTGCACTATTCCCTATAGCTTCATCATTATAAAATGTTCCAAAAGCTAATAAAAATGAAAAGTGTTGCATCTTCGTATTTAAATCATTTTCATTTAAAATAAACTCTAACTCAGAACTCACTGTTGAATTAGCATTGGGTATTTTAATATCAAACTCTTGCTTTGAATTAAATAAACCTCCTGTAATTTTTGTGTATAAATCTATAGGTATCTTTCGAGTAGAATTTACATTATCTAATACTTGTGCCGGATTCGCTTTTGTTCTATACACAGCAGTTATATCAAGTTCAGCATCGTATGGATTACCACTCCAAGATATAGTACCTCCTTTTTGCACTACAAACGGCTTATTTATACCAGCATATTTAAAATTATACAATCCGTTATCAACTGTAAAATCACCAAACATATTAAACTTACCACGAGTATCAATATCTATAAATAAATTACCTTGTCCGCTACCCCTTAGCTCACTACCTGATACCTTATCAATTACCACTTGTGCTATTGCATCTTTTGTTACATCAAGCCTTATTTTTAAATCTAATCCTTTAATATCATCTATTAACTTACTCTTTTCATCTTTAACAACTCCTCTTTTTTCAAAATGAATTAACTTATAATTATCTATCATTTTAATATCACTCAAAGGAATAACAAACTTAGTTCCTGGTTGCGTACTTCCGTTTACATCAATATCTAAGTTACTTGTAACTCCTCTTATTTCAGCCCTTCCCTTTAAAAATCCAGTTCCATAATATTGTACTTCCTCGCTTTCTTCTGTATCTAAAATCAATAAATTATCAGTGTTAATATTTAGATTCATAAACCACAAATCAAAATTTTGATGTGCAATATACCCTGATAGAGCACCTTGTGTTTTATGCTTAATATCTTCTAAAATTACATCATCTAATTTAAATTGTTGTCCCTCTAAATCAATTCTAGTATTTCCTTTAAGATCAAAATCCACGTTCAAATAAGGAAAAGCCAATCCTGCATTTTTTAAATCTAAATACCCATCAAAATCTGGATTTCTTAAAAAACCAGTAGCCGTAAAATTCCCTGTAACCTCTCCTCTTAATTTTGAAAGCACCTCACCTCCTAACGGACTAAATGCAGCTATTTTATACTCTTCTAAAGCTATATTTAAATCTACAGTTGGTCGTTTTTTACTAAAATCTAATCCTCCCGTTGCTGAAATACTCTTTGCCTTATCGGTAGAAAGTAACATATTTACCTTGTACTTTTCATACGAATTATCCCCAGTAATATCTAACGTTAGATCTCCTTGTTCAAAATCATTAATCTTAAAATCTTTAATTAATAAATTTGCTTTAGGACTTAACTTATCTTCGTTCTGTTTAAAATCTACAAGTCCATTAACCTCTCCATTTAACTTTAAACTATCAATAGAAGGTAAAAAACTTTCTAACTTTACTTTTGTGAAATTCGCTTGTAAATCTTTATAATTAGATCCCTTTATAGCTCCTTTCAATGCTATTTTTTGATCATTAGATTGAAAAACAAAAGGGCTGATTATAAAATCGTTCTCTTTTAAATTAAAAGTAACCTTATTTTCTTTATTACTCGTTGGATTTATTACCCAATCAAAACCTTTATAATTTAACATTGATTTTTGTACACCAACAACCCACTTTTGGTCTTTATCAATTGTATAATAAAAATCTAAATTGAAATCTTCTTCATAATTTTTCCCTCCTTTAAATTCTGATTTAAAAAATAGTGTATCATTTTGCGTTCTATTAATTAAATTCAATTTTTCAATATCATAATATTTAGAATCTATTTTACCTGCAATTAAGTGAGTATTATAAAGTGGATTTTTATTATTTAATCGTAATAAAACATTATCTATTAAATTTCCATAGGCATTAATTTCTGGAGATGAAAAAGTAAGCTTTAACGAGTTTTCATTTGATTTTATTTTTCCTTTCAAGCGTGTATTTTTACCTATTGATATTTCAGGTAAAAAGACATCAATTATTTGATTATAAATAGTAAAATCGAAATCTAAAAATTGATTTGGGGTAACTTTAAAAGGCTCATAATTTGTATACACGCTTCCCAATGCGTTTTGTGTAACTAAAGACAATTCATTAAATAAAAATTTACCTTTTAATTTACCTTTTACAATATCTTCTGAATTTACTTCTATTGTTTTAATACTGTCTTTTACAGCAGAACTTATATCAAACTTTTTAAAGGTATACGACTGTTTTTGATTTTTATAAACAAAGTTTTTAAATGTTGCTTTTCCTACAATATCATCAAAAGTATTTCCTGAAACATTAAGTTTCACTTTTCCTTTTAATTCTGCTATGTTATCTCTAGTAAATAAATTTGTTTTTTTAAGATCAATTTTATCAATATCAGCCTCAAAATCAAACTTATTGATTGCTGAAGAGAAGTCAGCTAACCCTTCAAATTTCATTTTAAAGTTATCATCTTCAGAGCTTAAAAACCCATCAAATTTCTTATTTTGAAATTGGCCGTTTACACTTAAGTTTTTATACTGGTATTTATTAAAATCAAGAGTGCTAATATTTCCTATAATGGTTGTATTAATATTATCTACGTTGAAACCACTTCCATTCACATCTGCTTTTAATGATATTTTACCCAATAATGGGTCATTAGCAAAAACACCTAAATCAAAATCTATGAATTCTACCTCACCTACATAAGCAGCTTCGTCAATGTTATCTATATTGGTAAGTTGTAAGTCAGAAATAGTTGATCCTATCTCAGAATCTACTGACAACGTAGCTTCCATTTGCTCAGGGGTAACTTTAACTAATCCAGACATTGTAAAGTTTCCTAATCGTTGAAACTCGGTTGGTAATGTTTTTCCTAATAAATTAGGAAGTACACTTTTTAATTGAAAATAATTGGCTGTAACATTTTCTAGATCCCCATCAAAAATAAAACCTCTACCCGTATTTAAAGCATTTACAAAACCAAGATCTCCAATAATTCTCATTCCTCGTTTAGATCTTAACTTTACATTACTTGCACTAAAATTATTTAAAACTCCATCAATAGTACCTGTAAAATACATTACATCACTACCTCTAAGCTCTTTATATAATTTATTTAAATCTTTAGCAGCAAGTGCACTTTTATCAAAAACAGCTTTAATCTGGACTTTATCAGAGAAATCAACTAAATCCTTTCTATTATATGTGAATTTTATGTTAGCTTTTAATACAGACTCATTATCAGTTTCTATAACCGTATCATCAAACAACATATGTGTTTTCGTATACTTAAAATTAGTAGTTAAGTTAGTTATGTTTACACCTCTATTATCAGTAAGGTACATTTTTTTGATATCCATAGAAACATCTGGACCAACTACAGAGAAGTCTTGTAAATTACCTCCTCCATTAAATGCTGCAAATTGTAGAGCATCTTTTTTATTATAATCAAACAACTTAAATGTTAAGTCTTTTAATTGAATATTATTACTTCTTAAAATAAATGGTGTTGATAAACTATCTTTAGGTTTTCCATCTTCAAAACTGTCAATAAAAATGGACATATTATCATTATTCTCATCTTTATACGTTTTCATGTAAAAATGAATTCCACTAAGAGAAGCTGCCCCTAAATCTATTTTATTATCTAAAACCTTTTTAGCGTTTTGTATAGATGTACTTAAGTTTTTAACAAAAATAAGAGTATCTTGATGATGATCTCTAATTTCAATTCCTTTTAATTGTACACTACCTAACCAAGATAAATCTATTTTTTTTACTACTATATTGGTACCATAACTTTCATTTATACTTTTTGTAGCATAGCTTCCTAGTTTACTTTGCACCGCTGGTATCGACAAGAAAAACATAAGCAACAACAAAAAAAGCACAACGTACTTTACTGTTCTAAATATTATTTTTCTTATTTTTTTTATAATAAAATTTTTAGTGAAAACAATTTAACAAAAGTAACTAGCAAACCCCAAAAATCTTGCCTTATTGCAAAGAAAATTCGATTTTAACGAATTTCTAACGCATTATGAATATTTTTGCTCTTTAATTCTTTTTAATTTGAGCACTAAAAACATTTATATTTTAGGTATTGAAAGCTCTTGTGACGACACAAGTGCTGCTGTTATTTGTAATGGTAAAGTTTTAAGCAATGTAGTTGCCAACCAAGAAATACATGCCAAATACGGCGGTGTTGTTCCTGAATTAGCTTCAAGAGCTCACCAACAAAACATTGTTCCAGTTGTACAGCAAGCTATAGAACAAGCTGGTATTACTAAAGAAGACTTAAACTCAATTGCTTTTACAAGAGGTCCTGGATTAATGGGGTCTTTACTTGTAGGTACTTCTTTTGCAAAATCATTAGCTTTAGGTTTAAACATTCCTTTGATAGATGTTAATCATATGCAGGCACATATTTTAGCTCACTTTATAGAAGAAGAAGGTTGTAAAATACCGCCATTTCCTTTTGTTTGTTTAACCATTAGTGGAGGCCATACTCAAATTGTTAAAATCACTAATCATTTTGAAATGGAAATTCTTGGTGAAACTATAGATGATGCAGTTGGAGAAGCCTTTGATAAATCGGCAAAAATATTAGGACTCCCTTATCCAGGTGGTCCATTAATTGATAAATATGCTCAACTTGGAGACCCAAAAGCGTTTAAATTTACAAAACCTAAAGTAGGTGAGTTAGATTTTAGTTTTAGTGGTTTAAAAACTGGGATTTTATATTTCATTCAACGAAATGTAAAAGAGAATCCTGATTTTATTAAAGAAAATTTACATGATATTTGTGCTTCAATCCAATATACAATTATTGAAATTTTAATGGAGAAGCTTAAAAATGCAGTAAAACATACTAATATTAAGCATATAGCAATAGCTGGAGGAGTTTCCGCAAATTCTGAAATTAGAAAACGCCTACAGTTAGCAGAGAAGCATTGGGGCTGGACTACTTATATTCCTAATTTTGAATACACAACTGATAATGCTGCAATGATTGCTATTACTGGTTATTTAAAATATCTAAACAAAAACTACGCTGATGTTTTTGTTACAGCGAAAGCTAGACTAAAAGTTACTGAATAAACTATGAAATCACTAAAAAACAGACTTTCACTTAGCTTTAATTATTTTGTATTATGGCTGCTCTATTTTTCTTTTTCTCGTTTTTTATTTTTAGCTTTTTATTACGATAAAACTTTTGATCTTGATTTTATTACCATCTTAAAAACATTTTTACATGGATTAAAATTGGATGCTTCATTTTCAGGTTATCTATCTTTAATTCCTTTTTTGATTTTTTTATTCTCAATTTGGATTCCTAAAAAAATAGTTGCTTTATTAATTAAAAGCTATACCTACCCTGTTATATTTATAATTAACTTATTTATGTTAATTGATATAGTTTTGTATAAATCGTGGGGAGTTCGTATTGATTCTACTTTACTAACTTACATCAACACTCCAAAAATAATGCTTGCTTCTGTATCTGCAACGATGTTAATTGGCGTAATTATTATTTGGCTTGTCATTTCTGGTTTCACAACTTATCTTTTCAATAAAAAACTAACGACTCTTTTTAATAATTTAGAAAAAGGAAAAATATGGGAAACTCCTATTTTTTTAGTTTTATTTGCTGCTCTTATACTTCCAATTAGAGGCGGTGTTCAAACTATACCTATAAACCAAAGTAATGTTTATTTTTCTAAACACATGTTTGCTAATCACGCAGCAGTTAATTTTATATGGAATTTTTCTAACACATTAACTCACAAAACAGAAGACACAAATCCATATCAAAATTTCAGTTCTAATAATGCTACAGAGATAATTGATAAAACAAGGAATCAACTATTAGCTAGTAATGATACGATATTAAAAACATCGAAACCAAATGTTATTTTAATTATTTGGGAAAGTTTATCTGCTAAAGCTGTAGGTGCATTAGGAGGAGAACCTAATGTTACAGAAAACCTAAATCAATTAGCAAAAGAAGGGATTTTATTTACTAATTTTTATGGAAATGGAGATAGAACAGATAAAGGTTTAGTTGCTGTTTTAAGCGGTTATTATCCTCAACCAACTTTAAGTATTATTAAAATGCCACACAAAACAAGAAAACTTCCAATGTTAACTAAGGAAATGAAAAACTTAGGTTACAATACAGCTTTTTACTATGGTGGTGATACTAATTTTGGTAATATGAATACCTATTTAAGAAATGGGGATATTGATTTCATGCTTGATGGTAGTGCTTTTGATAAAGAAAATTGGAATTCAAAATGGGGAGCACATGATCATATTTTCTTAGATCGCGTTATGAAAGATTTATCTAAACCTCAACTAGAAAAACCTTTTTTCAAAGTAGCTTTAACATTAACCAGTCATGAACCTTATGAATTTCCTGACACCTATAAATTTGGAAAAAATTCAGAAGAAAATCTTTATAAAAGTGCACAAGCATATACTGACAAAGCAATTGGAAAATTTATTTCTGATGCCAAAAAACAACCTTGGTGGGACAATACATTAGTTGTGATTATGTCTGACCACGGACATCCACTACCTAAACATAAAGGATATTTTAACTCTCCTAAAAAATTCCAAATTCCAATGGTTTGGTTAGGAGGAGCTCTTGCTAAAAAAGGGTATACTGTTGATAATTTCGGTTCACAAATTGATTTCTCATACACGTTAACTCATTTATTAAAAGGGAATGCTAGCCAGTTTAAATTCAGCAAGCATCTTTTTAATAATTCTGAGGAACAATACATTCATTATATTTTTAATAAAGGTTTTGGTACTGTAGGGAAAAATGGAAGTTTTGTGTATGATTATGTAAGTAATAAACCTGTATTACAAGAAGGAAATTATAAAACATTAGACTCTTTGGGTAAAGCCATAACTCAAGAAGCTTATCAAGATTTCCTAAACAAATAAGCTCCTATTGATTTTTAATTAATTTCAATTATCTTAGCTATAGCTAGACTAATATAACTTAATCTAAAAACTTTATGGAAAACGCAATTGAACCTTCTATATCAAAAACACATAATGATCGTGTATTGCTCCCTTTTCAGTTTGATGTAAGCAAAATGCTGAAAGAATTTGAAGATTTAAAACAGCAGCATTTAATTAAGTATGAATATTATGATACAATTCCTTTAAGAGCCCCAGCGCATATTGTAGACAAATCATTACCATTCCCCCCTCCAGCCGATGATTACGCTGATGGTTCTTGGACAGATTGGCTCGACACTACTGAGCTTAAAGAATCTCCTTATTTAACTAGTATTGTAAATACTTTTAAGGAACACACAAAAGTAACACTCGTTAGGTTACTTCGCTTAGCTCCTGGTGCTGTAGTTAAAGAACATAACGATCCAACATTAGCTCTTGAAATAGAAAAATCTGTAGTACGCCTTACCATACCTATTTTTGGTAATGATGATGTTACCTTTTATTTAAATAATACTCCTGTAGCAATGCAACCGGGTGAATGTTGGTATTTAAAACTAAATGATCCTCATAAAATAACCAACTACGGAAAAACTGAACGTGTAAATTTAACTATTGATATGATTCCTAATAACTGGTTAAGGAACATCATAAAAAAAGCAAATTAAACCAACATAAAACCCCGAACTTTTAAGTTCAGGGTTTTATATTTTTATGCTATAAATAAGATATTAACTTCTCTTATATTTAATAGAACATCCAATTGCACGTGTATCCGTTTTGGTAGGTTTATTACCTTTTAATAAAGCATCAACTGCATTCTCTACAAAACGTTCAGAAACATTACTTTCGCTACGAGAACTATCATCAATAGCTCCAATATACTCAACAATTAGTTTGCTTTTGTTTTTACTTAAAATATAAACATGAGGTGTTTTAGTTGCTCCATACATTGGATATACTTTTTGGCCTTCATCAAATAAATACGGAAACGTAAACCCTTTTTCTTTAGCTCTAACTTTCATAGATTCAAAATCATCTCCTGAAGAAACAGCTGGATCATTTGGATTTATTGCGATTACTGAATATCCTTTCTCTTTATATTTTTTATCTAAAGCTATAAGACGGTCTTCATTTGCTACAGAATATGGACATTTGTTACACGTAAAAACAACAATAAAACCTTTAGCCTTTTTATAGTTCGCTAAAGAAACCATGGTGTCATCGATATTTTTCAATTTAAAATCAGAAGCTACATCTCCTACTTTATAACCTCCGTTATCATTAATTGTAAATGCAGAAACTACAGCAGCAACAGTTAACACTAGTATTGTTTTAAAAGTTTTCATAATTATATTAGTTTAAAAAAGTTTGTAATTCACTTTGTAACTCTTCATAGTCAAATGATTTTTCATAGAACTTCCTTTTCTTTCCATTATAAATTAAAGTAGCTGGTATAGAACCTGTCCAGTTTTCAGCAATATCTTTAATCCAAAATTGTTCATTCCTATCTTCAAAATGAACTACTTTAGATTTTAACTTTTTCTCTTTTATAAATGGAATTAAATTACTTTCTATTTGTTTTGAAAAATCTAAACTTACCAAAACAACTTCTACATTTTTATCTTTATAATTAGCACTTAATTTTTCAAAAGCTGGTAATTCTTTTACACAAGGTACACACCAAGTAGCCCAAAAATTTATTACATAAATTTTTCCATCATTTTTATGTAATAAAGGTGTCAGCTGGTCATAATTTAGTGTTGAAACCTTGATTATAACTTCTTTTTCTTTTTTATCTTCATTACTTTTTTTGCACGAAACTCCTGCTAATACCATAAGTAACAACAAACAAACTCTATTCATCAATCAAAATTTATATAAGGCTCTAATTTAATTAATTACTATTATAATAGCTATTAATTAACTTAAACTTAACAAGAGAAAAGCTCAGAAAAATCAAGCCTAATAATAAATAGCGCCATACTCCTGACTCATTTCATCTTTGTATTGTGGTAATTTCGCTAATACAGCCTTTCTAATTGTTAAACTACTCAACAAGTATTCAAACCTATTTTCAAAATTCCCAGACATATATGCCCCTGGAGTACTTTGGGTTGAACCTGGTGTATTTGGGTTCCCCCATTCATTAAGATTCCTACTTCTAAAATAAGAAGTTATACAATCTCTTATATCTACTCGATTCCACAATTTAACTTTTGCTCCCCCTATAGAACTACTACCTTCTTGCTTTATAATCTTTACCTCTAAACTGCCCTGAGTAATAGACCTATCTAATGTAACTTTAAAACCATATTGCCCGTCTTGTGGAACAATTAAATTAGCATTAAAAATATTAGGAGTCGGATCTTTATCTATAAATTTAAGTCCTGGTATAGGGTTTACAGGAGAAACCAACATTTGTGTATTAAACGGAGCATTAATTAAAAACATATAGCTCCCTGAATTTAAATAATTATCAAAAAAATAAATAGAATTTCCATTCAAAAGAATGCTTTGCGAATTTGACATAATATAGTTTGTTTGGTTAATTTGTAGCTGTATTTTCTTTTAAAGATACCATTAAAAACCTCACAAACAAACCTAAACAGATAAAAAACAACCAATTAACACTAAAAAAAACTCTTCTATAACAAAAATGACAACCTGAAAATATCAGATTGTCATTTTATAAATTTCTTTTTTTGTTAAAAAACTTACGTTTATTAACAAAAAATATCGTTTAAAAGTTTTGCCAAACGCAAACCTCCTTTTTGTAATTGTTCTCTTACAATAGGAAAATAAACATACGAGTATCTATAACGCAAATTCTCTCCTACTTTAGCAGAGGCATACACTTCTTTTGTTAACTTATGAGTATCATACATCCAATCAACTACATTTCCTTTTTGAATTACCTTAACTTGTTGTTTAGACAATCTTTTTGCATTATCAGCTAATTCAACATAGCTCATATTCCATTTGCTAAGTATACTTTCATCCCAAACCCTATGTAAGTTTGATCCTCTCCCATGCCATTGAACCTGAATAGTATTTCCTCCCTTATCTTCTTTTTGACCTATATGCATAGGCTGATGTAAATCTCCCATCAAGTGCACTAACATTTTTAAATGAAAACGCTTATCTTTTACTGTACTATTTTTATCTTTTAAAACCTTCACACAACGATTAATCCCAGTAATTAAATCTCCTTTCGGGTTTTTTTCAGAAGTTTCATATTTTCCATCTAAAGGCATATTCACATAATGCCAAGAATAAAATTCTCTATAATTTCTATCAGATTTTATTTCATCAGCATAAGTTGATACAAAAGCTAAGCTTTCCCCCTCTAATAATTTATCTATCTTTCTTTTTGCTCTATTTGTTAAATGATTTTCAGCAATTTTTCCAGTAGCTCTATGTCCGGTTGGCCCCCAAATATCATCATTCGAAAACCCCGTAAAAGACATTAAAAAACTGAATACTAGTAATAAGAAACGTTTAGTCATTTTAAATACTTTTTTTGCGAAGTTAAAAAATAGTACGCATAGTTTTTTGGATTTATAAAAAAATATTTCATATCTTTACGATATCAAAATGATATCAAATTAAATCAAACAACAATATGAACTCAGAAAAAATCATTAAACCAGCAAATGGCTATCTATTATTTTTTATTGTACTAACACTTTTTATTGGTGGAATAATTATGTCAATCAAAAATGAAAACCCTATTTATTTAATTTCAACACTAGTAGGTTTTATTTTATCATTCGGTTTTATTTTAGTAAACCCTAATTCATCAAAAGTAATTTTGCTTTTTGGAAAATATGTAGGTACAGTTAAGCAAAATGGATTGTATTGGGCAAACCCGCTTTATAAGAAGAAAGCAATTTCTTTAAGAGCTAGTAATTTTGATAGTGAGCGATTAAAAGTTAACGACAAATTAGGAAACCCAGTAATGATTAGTACTATTTTAGTTTGGAGGGTTACTGAAACTTATAAAGCTGCTTTTGATGTAGACAACTATGAGAATTTTGTTCGTGTACAAACAGATGCCGCTGTAAGAAAGCTAGCAAGCATGTATCCTTACGATAACTTTGCAGATGAAGGTCATGATGAAGATATTACATTACGTTCAAGTGTAAATGAAGTAAGTGATGCTTTAGAAAAAGAAATAGACGAACGTTTATCTATTGCAGGAATTGAAGTACTTGAAGCTAGAATTGGTTATTTAGCTTATGCACAAGAAATTGCAAGTGCAATGTTAAAACGCCAACAAGCAACTGCAATTGTTGCAGCAAGGCATAAAATTGTTGAAGGAGCTGTAAGCATGGTAGAAATGGCCTTAGAGGAGTTAAACAAAAAGCAAATTGTTGAATTAGACGAAGAGCGTAAAGCTGCAATGGTAAGTAACTTAATGGTTATTTTGTGTGGTGATAAAGAAGCCTCTCCTGTTTTGAATACTGGTACACTAAATCATTAAAAAATGAAGAACAAGAATGCTTTTATGGGAATGATTTTCGGTGCTGGAATAGGTATTATTTTTTCTTCTACCGGATTAGGATTACCTATTGGGGCTGGAGTTGGACTCGTTTTTGGCTTACTATTTAACCAACAGAAAATTAAATAAAAGAATGGAAATTCTAAAAACAAATTTTAACCTATGAATAAAAAACAGATCCTTTATTTAGCAATTGGTATATCATTAGGTACTAGTTTAGGGGTTATTTATGGTGTAGTTTTTAATAATATACCTATTGGTATCTCATTAGGGTCTGGTATGGGCACAACAATTGGTGTTGCTTTATCTTTAGCTAATAAAAAAAAGTGTAAAACAGGGAAAAATGAAAGAATATAAAATTATAAATAGAAAGTTTAGTTGGAGTAATGGACGACAAAAATTTGAAGAAGAAATTAACAATTATGCAAAACAAGGGTGGAGAGTTATTAACGTGTATCCGTTAAATAACGGTGGTAATATAGAAGCTCTATTAGAAAAAGATAAAAACAGATAAAAATGAAAGAATATAAAGTAGTTAATTGGAAAATGGGTTTTTCTGGTAATAATCAAAAACTAGAGGACACTTTAAATCAATATGCCAGAGAAGGATGGGTTTTAAAGCATATTGCTGAAAACTCAGTAAGAATTATTTTAGAACGAGATAAAAACAGGTAAAATGAAAGTCTTTAAAGAAGAGCAACGATTTACTCAAACATGGCTACATATTCTTTTAGTTTTAGGATCAATTATCCCTATATACTCTATAGTTACAGGATGGATGAGTGCTATAGATAAAAGCTTAACTGCAAATAGCTCCTCTTTAATTTCATTAACCGCTATACTATTAGTTCATGTTTTAATTTATAGTTGCGTACTAAAAACTAAAATAGATGAGCATGGCATCCATTATCAACTATTTCCTTTTCATTCTAAATTTAAAACAAAAAAATGGAAAGAAATTAAAAACATAAATGTTAGGCAATACAATCCAATAGCTGAATATGGTGGTTGGGGAATTAGATACACTCTTTCTAAAAAAGGAATAGCAGTTAATATTAAAGGAAATATAGGCATCCAATTAGAATTAGTAAACGGTGAAAAGTTATTAATAGGAACTCAAAAAAAAGATGATGTAGAACTTGTTTTACACACCTATGAAAACAAAATAAAAATATTATGATACGCTTTATCTTTTACATTACATTTTACTTAATTACTATTGTATTTTCTTTTGCTCAAGTAAAATCAGAAAATATCATCATAAAAAATGATTCTATTGAACTACCTGGTACTTTAACCTATACATCAAAAAAAACACCTTTAATCATATGGGTTCATGGCTCAGGAAATATAGACAGAAATGGAAATCAAGGAAAGATTATAAAAGCTAATTATATTCAAAAGTTTAGAAAAGCAATTAACGTAAATGACATTGCCTTCTTTAGTTATGACAAAAGAACCGCTACCCCAAAAAACTACAAGTTTTTAAAGAAAGTAGTTTTTGAAGATTTAGTAACAGATGCTAAAAAAGTAATTGATCATTTTAAAAATGACCAAAGATTTTCAGAAATTATTCTAATTGGACATAGCCAAGGCTCACTGATTGGAATGTTGGCCTCAAAAAACATAGACAAATATATTTCAATAGCAGGAAGTGCACATACAATTGATAAAACTATTATTAAACAAGTAAATAAACAAAACAAACAATTAGGAAAAATCACAAAAAATCATTTTGAAGAATTATTGAATACAGGAGGCATTAAACAAGTAAATCCTTTATTAATTTCTATTTTTGCAAAACAAAATTTACCTTTTATTTCAAGTTGGACTACATACAATCCAGTAGAAGAAATTAAAAAATTAACGATTCCCACTTTAATCATTAATGGAAACAAAGATTTACAAGTGCAAGTTGAAGAGGCTGAACTTTTGCATAAAGCCAATTCAAAAACAACTATAGATATTATTGATAAAATGAATCATGTTTTAATAGAACTAGAAAAAGATTCTGATAACTTAAAATCGTATTATACTTCTGAATATATGATTTCCGACGAGTTAATAGTCTCTATTTTAAATTTTATAAAGAAATAGTATGGCAAAAAAGAAAGCATTTGCATTACGCATAAATGAAGATATGCTAAAGGCAGTTGAAAAATGGGCTGCTGATGAATTTCGATCTACCAACGGGCAGATTGAATGGATGCTTATGCAAGTTTTAAAAGAAGCGAAACGGGAACCAAAGAAAAAAGAAGAGTAAATATACTCTTCTTTGTATTGCCATAATTATTGTATAGGAACACCTCTTATTATCATACAATTTTATATATGACTTTTAAACGTCCTTTTTAAAAGAAAAACTAACCTAACTAAGCTAATATCCAGCTTTTAATAAACCGTTTCCAAAAGAGCTTAACATTTTTTTAAGAAGTTTAATTAATATCTTTACCTCTCAACATACTAATTAAACTTATCTAATGAAAAAAATACTTTCAATACTATTTATATCCATTAGTTCTATGCTATTTGCACAAGAATTTTCTATGGACTTGGTAAAAAACATGAAACCAAGAAATATTGGCCCAGGTGGTATGAGTGGACGTGTAACAGCTATCGATGTTGTTCAAAAAAACACTGATATCATGTATGTCGGTACTGCTTCTGGTGGTGTTTGGAAATCTACCTCAGGAGGAATTAAATGGAAGCCTATTTTTGAAAAACAAGTAACTGCTTCAATAGGAGCATTAGCTATTCAACAGTCTAACCCTAGTGTTATTTGGGCTGGAACAGGTGAAGGAAACCCAAGAAATAGTTTAAATGGTGGATATGGAATTTTCAAATCATTAGATGCTGGTAAAACATGGAAATCCATGGGACTAGAAAAAACACGTCATATACACAGAATTATTATTGATCCAACAAACCCTAATATTATTTATGTTGGGGCAATTGGATCACCTTGGGGAGAACATAAAGAACGAGGTGTTTATAAAACAATTGATGGTGGTAAAACTTGGAAACAAATTTTATTCAATAATAATAAAACTGGAGCAGCAGATTTAGTAATGGACCCTTCAAATCCTAATAAATTAATCGCTTCTATGTGGGAACATAAACGTGACCCTTGGTTTTTTAAATCTGGAGGAAAAGGAAGTGGCGTTTATATTACTCATGATGGTGGTGAAAATTGGAAAAAAATTACTGATAAAGAGGGGTTTCCTAAAGGAGAACTTGGAAGAATTGGAGTTGCAATATCTCGCTCTAACCCTGATGTAATTTACGCACTCGTTGAAGCTAAGAAAAATGCACTTTACAAAAGTATAGATGGTGGTTTTAAGTGGAAAAAAATTAACGACAAACGTGGTATTGGAAATCGCCCTTTCTATTATTCAGAAATTTATGTTGATCCTCAAAATGAAAACAGATTATATACTGTTTTTACATACATCAATGTTTCTGAAGACGGAGGTAAAAACTTCAAACAATTAATGCCTGCCTATGGAGTATCTAATGGAGTTCACCCTGATCATCATGCTTGGTGGATACATCCAGAAGACGCATCTTTTATGATTGATGGAAATGATGGAGGTTTAAATATTACACATGATAGAGGTAAATCATGGCGTTTTGTTGGTAATTTACCTATTGCACAGTTTTATCATATCAATGTAGATAATGAATATCCATACAATATATATGGTGGAATGCAAGATAACGGATCTTGGAAAGGACCTGCTTATGTATGGAAATCGCAAGGAATTAGAAACTCTTATTGGCAAGAAATTAGTTTTGGAGATGGATTTGATGTAGTACCCGATAAAGATGATGCTCGTTATGGATGGTCTATGAGTCAACAAGGATATGTTGTTCGTTATGATTCTAAAACAGGAAATAACTTTCCTGTTCGCCCTACACATCCTGATTCAAAAATGCATCTTCGATTTAATTGGAATTCTGCCATTAATATTGATCCTTTTAATAATTCTACACTATACTTTGGAAGTCAATTTGTACACAAATCAACCGATAAAGGACTTACTTGGGAAATTATTTCTCCAGATTTAACTACTAATGACAAAAGCAAATTAAAACAATCTGAAAGTGGGGGATTAACAATGGATGCAACTGGTGCTGAAAACCATTGTACTATTTTAGTGGTAGAACCATCTCCTTTAGAAAAGGATATGCTATGGGCAGCTACTGATGATGGACAAGTACAAATTACTCGTAATGGAGGTCAAAACTGGACTAATGTTTCAACAAATATAAAAGGGTTACCAGCAAATAGCTGGGTAACACAAATTAAAGCCTCAAACAAAAATAAAGGAGAAGCTTTATTAGTTGCTAATGATTATCGTAGATTTAATTACAAACCGTATGCATATCGTACTAAAAACTATGGTAAAACATGGGAACGTATAGTAAATGAAAATGATGTTCAAAGCTATGCTTTATGTATTATTGAAGATATTATAAACCCTAACTTATTGTTCTTAGGTACAGATGACGGATTATATATATCAATAAACGCAGGTAAAAAATGGATAAAATGGACTAACGGATTTCCTACTGTACCTGTAAAAGATTTAGTTATTCATCCAAGAGAACATGATTTAGTTATTGGTACTTTTGGTAGAGCTGCATGGGTGTTAGACGATATTCGTCCGTTAAGAGCTATAGCAGCTAACAAAAATATTTTGGTAAATAAATTTGAACTATTCTCTCCCCCTACCGGATATCATGCTGCTTATCAACAACCTACTGGCTCTCGTTTTGGAGCTGACGCCATGTTTAATGGAAAAAACAGGTCTAGTGGAGCTCTAATAAAATATTATTTAAACAAACCTAAAAAAGATTCTAAAAACAAAAAGGGAAAATCAAATACTAAAACTGTTAAAAAAGAGAAAAATAAAATAAAATGGGATTCAATAAAGTTTGAATTTTATAATAATAAAAACGAATTAATTAGAACTCTAAAAAGAAAAGCACCTAAAAAAAATGGAATTCATACATTACGTTGGGGGATGGATGAAAAAGGTGTACTAAGAGCTTCAAGAAAAATTCGTAAACAAAAATCTGAACCTAGTGGAATTGGAGCTAGACCTGGTATTTATAAAATTAAAGCGACCTATGGAAATGTTGTTTCTGAACAAAACATCTCTATTGAATTTGATCCTAGGTTAGAATTAACAGAACAAAATCTTGATCAATTATATGGAAGCTTAAAAAAGCTATCTAATAAAGAAAAAGTTATAGGAAAAGTAGTAAAACAATTAGTAGAGAGTAAGCAAATTGCCGACAACTACAGTAAAAAATTAAAAAAAGAAGATAAAGAAAAATATAAATCTGAGATAAAATCTTCAGAAAAAATTTCTAAAGAAATAACTAAATTGATAGACCTTTATTTAGGAAAAAAAGATAAACGTCAAGGTATAGTTAGAAGCCCGGTTCCAAATGTAAGTACTCGTTTATGGACAGCTTATAGTTATGTTGGTAGTAAATTTAAAAATCAAACCAAAACTGAAGAAAGATTAGTAGCACAATTTGAAAACACTTTAAAGGAAGCAATTGATAAAACTAATGCATTCTTTAATAAAGAGTGGTCTGATTATAAACAAAAAGTTGAAAAAATTACAATTACACCTTTTAAAGAAGTACGTATATTTAAAACAAATTAACAACTTAATAAACTTACTATATTCATTAAAAAATCACCCGAAAAGGGTGATTTTTTAATGAAAGCTATTATTTACTTTTACTACAACTCTTAATACCCTTTTAATTATGTTGAAATAACTACTATTTCAAACTCCCTTAACATATAAGCTCTAGCAAAAAAATATACTTTTTAGTATTACATAAATATATTTTTCGCGAAAATTAGACACAAACCTTGAGTGTCTTTAAACGTTCAGGGCTTATTAAATTTTTAATTATTTATTATGAAAAAATCAATTTTAAACTTAGGGAAAGTTTTAAAAAAAGAAGAACTTAAAAAAATCAATGGAAAAGAAGGAGGCTGTGGCTGGGGCTTTTGCTTAAATAAATTTGGTAGATGTTCAATACTTGCCTGTTCTGGGCATATGGTATAAAAACAAAAACTGTCTACTCAATAGATAGCCTTTTTGTATAATACACTATATGTATTTTATAATCAAGTAACACTTTACCTATAATTAAATAGAAGCTACCAATTAATGGTAGCTTCTATACATTGATGCTAATCATCTAAATAATAAACTTAATAAGTACTACCCAATCAGGCTCTGTCCTTTAGACTTACCAAATCAAGTTTTAACATAAAAATACTTATTTCCAAATTTCTTCTTTATAAAAATATAAAGTAATAAGGAGTGTTAGCAACAAAACTTATGAGAGTAAATAACTAAAATTAATAATTTTTAATAAGAACCTGTTTAAAAAGTATTTTAAACAGGTTCTTTTTTTAGAAGTTAATGAAATTACTATTTTTACATTTAATAAAAAAAGGAAAATCAACATAATGAAGAAAATTTATTTAACCCTTATAGTAGCTATCGTTTCATTAAAAATAGTAGCTCAAAAAAATCCTGCAAAAGAACTAGGTGCATGGTACATGTATAATGGATCTCATAAATTATCTGAAAAATTCAGTTTAAAAACAATGGCTCATTTTCGTTTCTTTGAAATTGGAGATGATATGCAACAGTTTATTAGTCGTTTTGGGGTTAATTATAAAATCAACAAAAACTTAAGCGCAACACTTGGTCATTCTTATTTAAATACAGATAACACATTTGGTATTGATGGTGGCTCTTTTAATGAACACAGAATTTATGAGGACTTTAATGTAAAACATAAAGTTTCTAAACTAGGTTTTGCTCACCGATTGAGGTTTGAGCAACGCTTTTTCAATTCAATTACAGGACATTTTGTACGTTATCAATTAGGTTTAGACTACCCTATATCTAAAAAATGGTCAACATATTTATTTAATGAAATTTTCTTTGATTTTGATGGGCAAGCATATAATCAAAACTGGCTAGGAACTGGTTTTTCTTATAAACTATCAAGTTCTATTAAATTGAAAGCTGGATATATGAATATTATGGTTAATGATACACATCTTGATAGAATTCAATTAGGTATTATCATTAACACAAATCATCAAAAAAAGAAATAAACATATTTTATATACCTTAGCCCAAACTAATTACTATTTATGGAAGCACCTCTTTTTACTAATGATGCAATTGTATTCGGAATTCTAATGGTTTCATTAGGGTTTGTCTTTTATACAGAATCTAAAAAATCAGGATTTTGGTCTAAATTTTATAAAATAGTACCAGGCGTTTTAATGTGTTATTTAATCCCTTCTATTTTTAATTCTATGGGGTGGATTTCAGCAGAAAAAACGCAAACTTATTTTATTGCTAGTAGGTATTTACTTCCAGCTTCATTAGTTTTAATGACTTTAAGTATCGATTTAAAAGCTATTTTTAACTTAGGTCCTAAAGCTTTAATTATGTTTTTTACAGGAACCATTGGAATTATAATCGGTGGGCCTATGGCTATTTTATTAGTTTCCATTGTTTCTCCAGAAACTGTTGGAGGTGTTGGCTTTGATGCTGTTTGGAGAGGTCTTTCTACACTTGCTGGTAGTTGGATTGGTGGTGGAGCAAACCAAGCTGCTATGTTAGAAATATACCAATATAATCAAGCTAGTTATGGAAAAATGGTATTGGTTGATATTGTTGTTGGAAATATTTGGATGGCTATTTTATTAATTGGAATTGGTAAAAACAATAAAATAAATAAATGGTTAAAAGCAGATACCACAGCTATTGAAGAGTTAAAAGATAAAGTATCATCTTTTACTTCAAATATAACTAGAGTTCCTTCTTTAGCTGATTTAGTTATTATTTTAGCTTTAGCATTTGGTGCAGTTGGTCTTGCTCATTTTGGTGCAGATAATATATCTAGTTATTTAGTCAATAATTTTGAATCAGTAGCTGATAAAACTTCCTCTTTATCCTCTTTTTCTTCTAAATTCTTTTGGATGGTTACAATTGCTACTATCATTGGTATTCTTTTATCTTTTACCAAAGCTAAAAATTATGAAGGAGCTGGTGCTAGTAAAATAGGAAGCATTTTTATTTATATTTTAGTTGCTACTATTGGTATGAAAATGGATTTAACCAGTATTTTAGATAATCCAGGATTACTTGTGGTAGGTGTCGTTTGGATGTCTATCCATGCAGGTTTATTGATATTAGTAGCTAAATTAATAAAAGCGCCTTATTTCTTTTTAGCTGTAGGAAGTCAAGCCAACGTTGGTGCTGCAGCCAGCGCTCCTGTAGTTGCTGCTGCTTTTCATCCATCATTAGCAACAGTTGGAGTTTTACTTGCTGTTTTTGGGTATGTAGTTGGAACCTACGGAGCCATGTTATGTACAATTTTAATGGAAATAGCCTCGAAAGCTTAGTAGATTTCCTCATATTTGCAACTCAAAATTTTTAATTCAATGAAAAAACTTTTAATCGTTTTAGTATTTACATTTATTGCTATAGCATGTTCTTCTAAAAAACAAGGAAACATGATTGTTAAAGGGCAAATTAAAGGTCTTAAAAAAGGAACTTTATATCTTCAAAAAATGAAGGATACAGTATTAATCACTGTTGATTCTGTTGCCTTATTAGGTAATGATGCATTTATTTTAACAGATAATGTAGAGTCTCCTGTAATGTATTACCTTACTTTTAATGGAAACACAAATGATAAACGTTTATTATTTTTTGGAGAAAAAGGAGAAATTACAATTAACGATAACGTTGAAGAATTTGGATTTAAACCTGTAATAAAAGGATCAAAGAACCAAGAAGTATTAGATAATTACAATAAGGTTGATAAACGCTTTACTGACCAACGTTTAGATTTTATTAAACAAGATTTTGAGGCTAAACAAGCACAAGATGAAGAATTAATTAAAAAACTTGAAGCTGATTATAAAAAAATGGTTCGTCGTAGGTTTTTATTCACTACAAATTTTGCGATTGCTAACCCTGATAGTGAAGCTGCTCCATATATAGCGCTAACTCAACTATTTGACGCTAATATTAAGTTACTTGACACTATAAATAATAGCTTAACTGATAAAGTAAAGAATTCACCATATGGTAAACGTTTACAAAAGTTTATTACTGATATAAAAATCAAAGAACAGAAATAATTTTACGCTACTAAAAAGTAAAAAAGACCAGTGATTAAATAATCACTGGTCTTTTTTATAGAATAACTATTTTTATTTAAAATAGTCTATTTAAATTATTAATAAATTTTAAAATCCTTCAGAAATATCCTTTAATCCTCTTGGATTTAAAATAGTAATGTTTTTACCTTTCAAACTAATTAATTTGTTCTTTTTAAATTCAGAAAGTAATCGAATGGCTGATTCAGTAGCTGTTCCAATAATATTGGCTATATCTTCCCTTGAAAAATTAACATCAATAGCTCCTTCACTATTTTTTAAAAACCTTTCGTCTAAATATAATAAAGTTGCTGCTAAACGTTGCTTCACCGTTTTTTGTGCCATGTCTACAATAACATTATCCGCATTTTTTAATGATAAAGCCATGTTCTTTAAAATCTCCATGGTAAAGTTTTGATTTTTCTCTAAATCTTTTATGATTTCTTCTTTAGGAATAAAACAAACCTCCATATCATTAACTGCTATTGCCTTTAAATTTGAGGTTTCATTATTTATCAAACTTCGTTCCCCAAGTAAATCTCCTTTTTTAATCAAATGAACTATTTGATCACGTCCATTATCACTCATTTTAGAAACCTTACAAACACCATCTTTTATACAAAACACACCATTTATATGTTCACCTTCTTCAAATAAAACTTCTCCTTTTTTTACTAATTTTGAAGTTTTACATCCAGAAACCCTTACTAATTCATCTTTTGTTAATGCCTTTAAAGAATTAAATTGACGAACAATACATTGCTCACATTTACTCATAATGTGCCCTTTTTGAGATTAATCAAAGGTACTAAAAAGCTGACAAATATCATATTTTATACTAACATAATAATAGACCTTTGCTCTAGGCAAAAGAGTAAATATGGAAAGTAAAAAATGTTTTCACTGTGGTAACAAGTGTGAGGCAGATACTATTACTATTAATGAAAAATCATTTTGTTGTAATGGTTGTAAAACTGTTTATGAAATTTTTTCAGACAATGATTTAACCTGCTACTACGACTTTCAAAATAGTCCTGGAGCTATCCCCGAAGAAATTAAAGGGAAATATGACTTTTTAACTAATAATGATATTGTTGAAAAGTTAATAGAGTTTAATGATGGCAATATTCAAGTTGTAAATATGTACATCCCTCATATACATTGTAGTTCATGTATATGGATTTTAGAAAACTTACACAAACTTCAAAAAAACATAACTACATCTCAAGTTAATTTCCCTAAAAAAACTGTTAGAATTACCTACAACGCAACTAACACAAATTTAAAAGAAGTTGTTTTATTATTAAGTTCAATAGGATACGAACCCTATATTAGTTTAGAAGACTATGAAGTAGGTAAAAAACAAGTAAATAGAAGTTTATTATATAAGCTTGGAATTGCTGGTTTTGCTTATGGAAATGTAATGTTTTTATCTTTTCCTGAGTATTTCGAAGTCTCTGAATTTTGGTTAGAACAATACAAAAGTGTTTTTAGGTGGTTAATGTTTGCTTTTTCATTACCCGTTATATTGTATGCCAGTCAGGACTATTTTGTTTCGGCTTATAAAGGAATACGTACAAAAATATTAAATATTGATGTTCCTATTGCTTTAGGTTTATTGGTATTATTTATAAGAAGTACTGTAGAAATTGTTTTCAATATAGGTACAGGTTTTTTCGACAGTTTAACCGGACTTGTATTTTTCCTTTTACTTGGTAAGTTTTTTCAGCAAAAAACATATAACTTTTTATCCTTTGAGCGAGATTACAAATCTTATTTCCCTATTGCTGTAACACAAATAACTAAAGATGGTAAAGAAGAAAATACTCAAATTTATAACATAAAAAAAGGAGACCGATTACTAATAAGAAATCAAGAATTAATTCCTGTAGATGGTATTTTAATCAATGGAAATGCGCAAATAGATTATAGCTTTGTTACTGGTGAAGCCAATCCAGTTTCAAAAAAATCGGGAGATAAAATATTTGCAGGAGGAAAACAACTTTACGGAAGTATAGAGATGGAAGTTTTAAATTCTGTTTCTCAAAGTTACTTAACTCAATTATGGAGTAATGATGTATTTCAAAAAGATAAAAACTCTACTTTTAAAACTTTAACCGATAGTATTGGTAAAAACTTTACCATTGCAGTACTATCCATTGCTTTTGTAACTACACTATTTTGGTTTTTTTACGACCCAAGTAAAGCTTTAAATGTATTTACCGCTGTTTTAATAATTGCTTGCCCTTGTGCAATTGCTTTGGCAGCTCCATTCACCTTAGGTAATCTATTACGTATTTTTGGCAAACGAAAATTCTATCTTAAAAACGCTACAGTTATTGAGCAACTGGCAACTATTAATAGCATAATTTTTGATAAAACCGGGACTTTAACAACTAACAAAGAAAATAACATTACTTATGATGGAATAGCATTAAACAGTGAACAAAAATCAATATTAAAAAGCTCTTTAAGATCATCAAATCATCCATTAAGTAGAATGCTTTATACTTCTTTTAAGAACGAAGAAAATATATCTATTGATAATTATCATGAATACATAGGAAAAGGTATTGAAACTTCTTACCAACAAACAACATTAAAAATTGGATCATCCTCTTTTGTTCAAGATAAATCAGAATCTACGAATCTAGATACTTCTGTTCACATTAGTATAAACGATGTATATAAAGGTAAATTTCTTTTTAAAAATGCTTATAGGAAAGATGTTGAACCAGTATTTTCTTCTTTAAAAAATAATTATGAACTAGCTGTAGTGTCTGGTGATAATGAAGGTGAAAAAAAATATTTACAAAACTTTTTACCCTCAATTACAACATTACTATTCAATCAAAAGCCTGAAGATAAATTAAATTATATTAATGGTCTTCAGCAACAAAATAAAAAAGTAATGATGGTTGGTGATGGATTAAATGATGCTGGAGCCTTGGCCCAAAGTAATGTTGGGATTGCTCTTTCTGAAAACATTAATGTATTTTCTCCTGCCTGTGATGCTATTTTAGATGCTTCAAAATTTCATCAGATAACTAATTACATTAAAGCCTCAAAAACTGCTATTAAAATTATAAAGTACTGTTTTTTGTTATCTTTATCTTATAACGTAGTAGGTCTTTACTTTGCTGTAACTGGGCAACTAAAACCAGTAATAGCTGCTATTTTAATGCCTTTGAGCTCAATAAGTATAGTACTATTTACAACTATTGCAACAAATATATTAGGACGAAAAATAAAATAAAAATTATGAAAGTAGCCTCATTTTTAAAAAATATAAAGTTTAATAAAATGAAACCAGCTGTTTCATTACTGTTAGATACTGACTTTTCAAAAGAAATACGAGTTGTGTTCGAAAAAGGTCAAACCATGGAAGATCATCAAGCCCCATTTGCAATCATAGTTCAAGTAGTAAAAGGATGTATAGCTTTTGGAGTTAATGAAGAAGAGAAACTACTAAATACTGGTGATATCATTTCATTGAAACCACACGTAGTTCATAACCTTACTGCAATAGAGGAAAGTATTGTTCGATTATCTTTATCAAAATCAGACACAGTAAATAGAGTAAAAAACGTTTAGGAACATGCAAATAAACAAATATATAGATCATACATTATTAAAGCCAACAGCTACAGAAAAAGAAATTATCAAGCTATGTAATGAAGCTAAAAAACACAATTTCAGCGCAGTATGTGTTAACGGATCTTACGTACAATTAGCTAAACAAGAATTAGAAAATTCAACTATTAAAATTGCTGCAGTAGTTGGTTTTCCTCTAGGTGCTATGAGTACAGAAACAAAAGTATTTGAAGCTAAAAATGCTATTAAAAATGGAGCTTCAGAAATTGATATGGTTATTAATATTGGAAAATTAATAGACGGAGAATATGAGTATGTAGAAAATGAAATAAGTCAAATAAAAAAAATCATTGAAAAACATACCTTAAAAGTAATTTTTGAAAACTGTTATTTAAATACTGAACAAATAAAAATTGTTACCCAATTAGCTGTTAACGCTAAGGCTGATTTCATTAAAACCTCAACAGGTTTTGGTACTGACGGTGCTAAGTTTGAAGATGTTTCTTTAATGAAAAATATAGCTAAAGGTAAAATAGAAATTAAAGCAGCTGGTGGTATAAGAAATATAGAAATCGCTAAAAAATATATTAATTTTGGGGTTACTCGCTTAGGTACTTCATCTGGAGTTTCTTTAGTTACCGATGGTATAACAAATAAAAGCCAGTACTAAAAACCATACTTATGAGCATACATATAGAAGCTAAAAAAGGAGAAATAGCAGAAACTGTTTTGCTACCAGGTGACCCTATGAGAGCCAAATGGATTGCTGAAACATTTTTTGATAATTCTATTTGTTATAACACCGTACGCGGCATGTTAGGTTTCACAGGATATTATAAAGGTAAAAAAATATCTGTACAAGGAACAGGTATGGGAATTCCTTCTACTTTAATTTATTGTTCAGAATTAATTACTAAATATGATGTTAAAAATCTTATACGAGTTGGTTCAGCTGGATCTTATCAAAAAGATGTGAAAATTAGAGATATTGTAATTGCAATGGCTGCTTCTACAAATTCTGGATTAAATAAAATGCGCTTTAATGGTGCTGATTATGCCCCTACTGCAAATTTTGAATTGTTTCAAAGAGCCGTACAGGAGGCAACAAAAAGAAACATTTCATTAAAAGCTGGAAACGTGTTAAGCTCTGATGAGTTTTACGCAGATAAGTTTGATAGTTATAAAAAATGGGCTGATTATGGTGTGCTTTGTGTTGAAATGGAAACTGCTGGTTTATATACAATAGCAGCTAAATATAATGTTAAAGCACTATCTATTTTAACAATTTCTGATAGTTTGGTTACGAAAGAAAAAACTACAGCTGATGAACGAGAACAAACATTCAAAGAAATGATAGAGATAGCCTTAAATGTAGTATAAACTATACTAAGCTACTTCCTTTATTAATAAACAATACTAAACATGAGCTCATTAATACAAAAATATAACATTCCAGGACCTAGATATACTAGTTATCCTACTGTACCTTATTGGGATAATGAAACATTTTCAAAAAAGAAATGGATCGCTACATTTAAACAATCATTTATTGAAAGTAATACTTCAGAAGGTATCAGTTTATATATACACCTTCCTTATTGTGAAAGTCTATGTACCTTTTGTGCATGTCATAAGCACATAACCAAACGTCATGAGGTAGAACAACCATATATTGACACCGTATTAAAAGAATGGCAACTCTATGTTAATTTAATAAATGAAACCCCTATTATAAAAGAAATTCATTTAGGTGGAGGAACTCCAACTTTTTTTTCCAAAAAAGAATTAAAACGTTTAATTAGTGGTCTCTTTAAGAATGCAAAAAAACACCCAAATCATGAATTTAGTTTTGAAGGACATCCTAACAATACAACAAAAGAACACTTACAAACTCTTTACGATTTAGGATTTACTAGAGTTAGTTATGGTGTACAAGATTATAATTTAAAAGTACAAGAAGCCATTCATAGGGTTCAGCCCTTTGAAAATGTAGAAAAAGCTACTCGATTAGCTCGTGAAATTGGTTATACATCTATTAGTCATGATTTAGTGTTTGGTTTACCTTTCCAAACTAAAGAAAATGTAATTCATACAATTAAAAAAACCAAAGAATTAGAACCTGATCGAATTTCTTTTTACAGTTATGCTCATGTTCCTTGGGTAAAAGGTGTTGGTCAACGTGGTTTTAATGAACAAGATCTTCCAAAAAATGAAGAAAAGCGAGAACTTTATGAGCTAGGGAAGCAGTTATTTGCAAATATGGGTTATGCAGAGATTGGTATGGATCACTTTGCTTTACCTAGTGATAGTTTATATAAAGCTACAGAAGAAAAAACTTTACATCGTAATTTTATGGGGTACACCGCTAACAAAACCCAATTAATGATTGGTTTAGGCATGTCTTCAATTTCAGATTCTTGGTATGGATTCTCTCAAAATGTAAAAACAGTAAAGGAATATCAACAATTGGTCAATAATGGTGAAATTCCTGTTTTTAGAGGTCATCTTTTATCAAAAGAAGATTTAATTATTCGCCAACATATATTAAACATTATGTGTCATTTTGAAACTTCTTGGAAAGAAGAATCCCTTCACATAAAAAATATTTCAAAACATATAGAAAAACTTGAAGAGATGATAACAGATGGTTTAGTAAGTATTAAAAATAACACATTATCTGTTCCTGAAAAAGCACGTCCTTTTGTTCGCAATATCTGTATGGCTTTTGATAAAAAACTACATAAAAAACAGCCAGATACTAAACTATTTTCAATGACTATCTAAATGAAAAAACTCATTAGGTGTCTAATGAGTTTTAATGTAATATTTAAGGGGAGTCAATTTATCTTTAGGGGAAAATAATTTTGATACTGTAAAGATAACCTCTTATTCACAACGTCTAGTTATTGTTAGTTGTTTCAACTATAAGAACGGGTGAATATCATTAAAGTGTCGACGAATGGTAAAGTTGATATCACTTCTTTAATTAAAGAAAAAAGTAATCTTAAAAACATCCATTATAATTACCTAAAATAAAAGCTCATTAGATGTCTAATGAGCTTTCTTGCTATATTCAAGGGAATCAATTTATTTAAAAGGGGAAAATAATTTTGATACTGTAAATATATCTTCTTATTAAAAAAAATATAACAACTATTAGTTGCTTCTACTGTAACAATAGATTAATAAACTGTATGTATCGATAATTGGTAAAATAGCTAGTGTTTTTACCTTTTTTTATCTAAAAGTAGTTTTATGGTAATAAAAAAACTCATTAGACACCTAATGAGTTTTAATATAATATTTAAGGGGAATCAATTTATCTAAAAGGGGAAAATAATTTTGATACTGTAAATATATCTTCTTATTTAAAAAAATGTAACTACTATTAGTTGCTTCTACTGCAACAACTGATTAATAAACTAAAAGTATCGATGAATGGTAAAATAGATATTCTTAATTTTCTAAAAAAATGAATACTTGACTTTTAAAAAACCTATGAGAAGAGTAGATAAAAACAAAGTGAAAAAAAATAAAAAAACAGAAATAATAGATAAGGTAACTATCTCAACTTTATTATTTTTTCCTACAAAAACCCTATATAATAAAATTATTATAAAAAAATACACTATTGGATCAAGTAATAAAGGGCTTTTAAAAACCATATAACTTAACAATCCAAACAAAGTAGCTTGACCAACAACAAATGAACTAATTGCTAGATGCTCAGAATAATTATACTTTCCAAAAACCAATTTTGTAAAAAAACTTAAAGGAATTATTGAAAATATCCAGAAAAACTTAAGAAATTCTCTTATAAACCTTCCTCCTGCATTACCTATTTTTCTAAATACTAGATCATTTACACCAACTTCATTAATCGTTTTCGGTACTCTAAATATCCCCTCAACAATTAAATAAATCGAAATTGTAATAATTAAAAATGATATTGGATTTAAAACTCCTTTTCTCTTTCCATGAATATATTCTAAAACAACTTTTTTGGGATTTATAATTAATGTTTTTACATTAAACAGAAATCCTTTATCCATATTAGCTACTGATAAAAATGCGTAATTAAACATTGATGTAAATGTTATTTTTTCTACATTCTTTTTCTCTCCACAATTAGGACAAAATTTCTCATCATGTTCATGATTACATGAAATACAATTCATTTAAAATTTACTTAAAATGCTAATGTTAGTTTGTAAAAGTATATAAAAATGTTTAAAACTTAAAAAAGCTCATTGTTTTACTAATGAGCTTTTTAATAATAAACTTAAGGGAATCAATTTATCTTTAGGGGAAAATAATTTTGATACTGTAAAAGTAAATACTTAACTAAAATTAAAACTGCTTATTAGTTGTTTAGTTTATCTCAGCCGTTTAATCGACAAAAAGTATCGACAAATGGTATAAATGTGTAGGTTAAATAATCAAAACTCAAAAAATCTTTTCTTTTTCTGTATTTGAAAACCAACTAAATTAGTAAACATGACAAATATCATATTTTAAGAAAGCCTTCAAAACTACCTTTGATGTATTATTATCAGGCAAGATATGAGCGTTATTTACTTACTACTTTCACTAAGTATTTTAGTGGCTATTGTTTTCTTTATAGCATTTATTGTTTCCGTAAAAAAAGGACAGTACGATGATTCGTACACACCTTCTGTTCGTATGTTATTTGATGATGAATTAGTTAACGAAGAAAAAATTAACAACTAACAATAGATATTAAATTCAAATAGATTATGGAAATGCAACAATTTTATTACGATAATAAAATCGTAAAAAAATTCATCTATGCAACGTTACTCTGGGGGATTGTAGGGTTCTCAGTAGGTTTGCTTTTGGCTTTTATGTTTTTATTCCCAAATATTACTGACGGAATCTCATGGTTAAGTTTTGGTCGTTTACGCCCATTGCATACCAACGCAGTAATTTTTGCCTTTGTAGGAAATGCAATTTTTGCAGGTATTTATTACTCACTACAAAGGTTATTAAAAGCAAGAATGGCTAATGATTTTTTAAGTAATTTTAATTTTTGGGGGTGGCAATTAATTATTGTTGCTGCGGCAATAACATTACCTTTAGGGTATACATCATCAAAAGAATATGCTGAACTAGAATGGCCTATTGATATTGCTATTGCATTAGTTTGGGTAGCTTTCGGTGTAAACATGATATGGACCATTATGAAAAGAAGACAGCGTCATCTTTATGTAGCTGTATGGTTTTATCTAGGTACTTTTGTTACTGTAGCAGTTCTTCATATTTTTAACAGTTTAGCATTACCTGTAGGCTTTTTAAAAAGTTACTCAGTATACGCTGGGGTTCAAGATGCTTTAGTTCAATGGTGGTATGGACATAATGCAGTAGCATTTTTCTTAACAACTCCATTTTTAGGATTAATGTATTACTTTGTACCTAAAGCTGCTAACAGACCTGTATATTCTTATAGACTATCAATTGTTCACTTCTGGTCGTTGATATTTATTTATATCTGGGCAGGTCCTCACCATTTATTATATACTTCATTACCTGAATGGGCTCAAAATTTAGGAGTTGCTTTTTCAGTAATGCTTATAGCTCCTTCTTGGGGAGGTATGATTAATGGTTTATTAACTCTTCGCGGAGCATGGGATAAAGTACGTACAGATCCTGTTTTAAAGTTCATGGTAGTAGCTATTACTGGGTATGGTATGGCAACCTTTGAAGGACCAATGTTATCGTTAAAAAACGTAAATGCAATTGCCCACTTTAGTGACTGGATTATAGCACACGTTCACGTTGGAGCTTTAGCATGGAACGGCTTTTTAACCTTTGGTATGCTGTATTGGTTAATACCTCGTATGTTTAAAACAAAATTATATTCTACAGCTTTAGCTAACTTCCATTTTTGGATTGGTACGCTAGGTATTATTATGTATGCTTTACCAATGTATGTTGCTGGTTTTGTTCAAGCTTCTATGTGGAAACAATTTAACCCTGACGGAACATTAACTTATGGTAATTTTTTAGAAACTGTCAACGAAATTATACCAATGTATTGGATGCGTGCTATTGGAGGTAGTATGTTTATTGTTGGGGCATTTGTAATGTTATACAACGTTATAAAAACAGTTAAATCTGGTAGTGATGTGACAGATGATTTAGCAGAGGCACCAGCCTTAACAAAAGTATCTAAACATAGAACTGGTAGTGAAACATGGCACACTTGGTTAGAAAGAAGACCTATTAAGTTAACTATTTATGCTACTGTAGCAATCTTAATTGGTGGTGTTATTCAAATTATACCAACCCTTCTAGTAAAATCAAACATTCCAACTATAACGAGTGTAAAACCTTATAGTCCTTTAGAATTAGAAGGTAGAGACTTATATATACGTGAAGGTTGCGTTGGATGTCACTCACAAATGATTCGTCCTTTTAGAAGTGAAGTAGAACGTTATGGAGAGTATGCTAAAGCTGGAGAGTTTGTATATGATCACCCATTCTTGTGGGGTAGTAAACGTACTGGTCCTGATTTATTAAGAATTGGGGGGAAATATTCTGATAGTTGGCACTTAAATCACATGTATGATCCTCAAAGTACATCACCTGGTTCTATTATGCCTAGCTACAAATGGTTAATGAGAAGCAAATTAGATAAATCTAGTACTGAAGGAAAAATGAAAGCAATGGTAAGTCTTGGTGTTCCTTATACTGATGAAGAAATTGCTAATGCACAAGCTAATATGGATGCTCAAGGAATGAAGATTCAAGAAAATTTACATGCTGACCCAGATTTTGCAAAAAATTACGCATCTGACAAACAGTATGCTCAAGAAAATGGTTTTGAATTTATTGAAATGAAAGATAGAGAAATTGTTGCTTTAATCGCTTATTTACAACGATTAGGTACAGATATTAAAGTAAAAGATGTTCAAGATCAATTAAGTTCTAAAAAATAGAAATCATGTTAAAATTTGTAAAAAATCACCTAGAGAGTATTACCGGAATTGAAATTTACCCAATGATTTCATTAACCATTTTCTTTACCTTTTTTGTAGTACTGTTTTGGTGGGTATATACTGCCAAGAATGAATATATAAGTAAAGTAAGTCAATTACCATTAGATAATTAGTAAAATAAAAGAAGATGAAAAAATATTTTCAATCATTAGCATATATCTCTTTTATAGCTATTACATTTTTTGCTATAGTTAAAGCTATAATGTCATACGAAAATCCTTTTAGCTTGTATGAAAACCCTTTAGTTTGGATAGCTTTAGTAGCATTAATTTTAGTAGTTCTTTTAAAAGAATTAGTAAATATTGTAGCTCAGCAAAAAGCTGAAGAACTTCAATTAGAAAAAGACGGAATTAAGCATGAAGAAGTTGATCATTGGGCTTGGGCTAAAGATCTTATTACTAAATGGACTCAAGCTAAAGCTATTGAAGAAGAAGGTGAAATTGAGTTAGACCATAACTATGATGGAATTAAAGAACTAGATAACAACTTACCGCCATGGTGGCTATATATGTTTTATGCTACTATGATTTTTGGAGTTATCTATTTAGTAAAATACCACGTTTTTAATGGTGACAATCAAATTGTAGAATATGAAAAATCTGTTGCTATAGCAAAACGTGAATTAGCAGCCTTTAAATCTACCTCTAAAGAAGCTATTATTGATATGGAAACGGTTACTGTTTTAACAGACGAAAGTGATTTAAATAGAGGAAAAGCCGTATTCAATTTAAACTGTGCTGCTTGTCATTTAAAAGATGGTGGTGGAGGTATTGGCCCTAACTTAACCGATAAATATTGGATTTTAGGTGGAGGTATAAAAAATGTTTTCAAAACTATTTCAAAAGGAGGTAGAGATGGTAAAGGTATGGTAGCTTGGGGAAAAACATTAAAACCTAAAGATATTCAAAAAGTTTCTAGTTATGTTTTATCATTACAAGGAACAACTCCTGCCAAAGCCAAAGCTCCTCAAGGAGATTTATACGAAGAAGAATAAATAAGAAATTAAAATTTTGGTTTTTTAATAGTTAGTTATTATGGAAACACCCAAGGATGAAGTTTTTAGAGATAGTATTAGCACTATAAATAGTGATGGTAAACGTTCTTGGGTTTTCCCTAAAAAACCTAGTGGTGTTTTTTACAAGTACCGTACATATATAAGCTATTTTCTATTATTCATTTTATTATCAGCTCCATTCATTAAAATAAACGGGAATCAATTTTTACTATTTAATGTTTTAGATAGGCAATTTAACATTTTTGGTTTTCCTTTTTGGCCACAAGATTTCCATTTACTCGTGGTATCAATGATAATTGGTGTTGTTTTTATTATCCTATTTACTGTTGTTTTTGGTCGGATATTTTGTGGATGGATTTGCCCGCAAACGATTTTTTTTAGAAATGGTTTTCAGAAAAATTGAATACTTAATAGAAGGAGATAGAGGGAAACAAATTCGATTAGATAAACAACAATGGAATGCTGAAAAAATAAAGAAGAGAGTTTTAAAATGGGTTATCTTTTTTATAATTTCATTTATAATTGCTAATGTATTTTTGGCGTATCTTATTGGTGGAGATAGATTAATTACCTACATAACTGGTAATCCTTTTGAGAATATAAGCACACTAATTTCATTACTAATATTTACAAGTGTTTTCTATTTTATATTCGCTTGGTTTAGAGAACAAGTATGTATTATAGCTTGTCCATACGGAAGATTACAAGGTGTATTATTAGACAACAAAACTATTAATGTTGCTTATGATCATGTTAGAGGAGAAAAAGAAAATGGTAGAGCAAAATTCAAAAAGAACGAAGATAGAAAGGCTTCTGGAAAAGGAGATTGTATAGATTGTTTTCAGTGTGTTAATGTTTGTCCAACTGGTATAGATATTAGAAACGGAACACAACTTGAATGTGTTAATTGTACTGCCTGTATTGATGAATGCGATCATATGATGGAAAAAGTTGGTCTTCCCAAAGGTTTAATCAGGTATGCTAGTGAAGAAAACATTAGTAAAAAGGCTCCTTTTAAGTTTAATGCCAGAATGAAAGGCTATACAGCAGTCTTATTTATATTAATTGGTGTTTTAATAGGAATGTTGTTTTTACGAAATGATGTTGAAGCAACTATATTAAGACTTCCAGGGCAATTATATGAACATAAAGAAAATGGTATTATTAGTAATATTTATACGTTTAAAGTAATTAATAAAACTACACAACAAATAAATAATGTTAGTTATAAACTAATATCGCATAAAGGTAAAATTGAAATTGTAACACATCAAAACTTTGAAATTCCAAAGCAAGGTTTGGCTGAGGGCACTTTATTTATAGAATTACATCAATCTATAATGAAAGGTGATAAAGAAAAATTAAAAATTGGAGTTTATAGTGGTACTAAACTCATTGAAACAACAACAACAAACTTCTTAGGTCCAAGGAGCTATAGATAAACCAGTTATTATATAAATATAATAACATAAAAAAACAATAAAATGAAACTAAACTGGGGCACGGGTATAGTAATATCAATCATCGCTTTTATGAGCTTTATAATGTACTTTGTAATTACAATGAGCACAAAACAAGGGTATAATCATGATTTAGTAACTGAAAAATATTATCAAAAAGAATTAGATTTTCAGCAAAACATTGAGGCTACAAAAAATGCTAAAAGATTAAAAAACAACATTACTATAAATAAATCTAAAGAAGGCTTAATTATTAATTTCCCTAAAGATTTTGACTACAAAAAAATAAAAGGTAAAATGTTTCTATACAGACCATCTAATAAACAATTGGATTTCGAAATACCACTTTCACTTTCCAATACATATTTGCTCGTGCCTGAGAACCGTTTATTGGGTGGTCGATGGAACATTACCATAAGTTTGCAATACAAAGGTAGAAACTATTTATTTAAAGAAGAACTTATTTACTAATGTTATTATCAGCTATTATATTAGGATTATTAGGTAGTTTCCACTGCATTGGAATGTGTGGTCCTATAGCTTTTATGTTACCTATAGATAGGACTAATAAAGTAAAACAATTTTTTCAAATTACGAGTTATCATTTTGGAAGAACTCTTACCTATAGCTTAATGGGACTTCTTTTCGGATTGCTCGGAAAAAGTTTTTATTTCTTTGGCTTTCAACAACAATTATCAATCATTGTAGGGCTTTTAATGATATTAATTGTATTGCTTCCTAAAATAGCACGCAAAATCACAATTTTTTCTAAACCAATTAACAAATTAATATTTAAAGTAAAATCAGCTTTAGGAAATGAGTTAAAAAAGAAAGGAAATGATACATTTTTTACCATAGGTTTTCTTAATGGGTTTCTTCCATGTGGTTTAGTTTATATGGCTGTATTTGGTGCTTTAACAACATCTAATGCTTTAGAAGGAAGTTTATATATGTTTTTATTCGGTTTAGGCACAATTCCTTTAATGACGACAGTTGTATATATTGGTAATTTTGCAAATGTTTCAATTAGACAAAAAATTCAAAAAGCAATTCCTTATGTTGTTGCTTCGATAGGTGTTTTATTTATACTTCGTGGCCTAGGTTTAGGCATTCCATACATCTCTCCAAGTGAGTTAGTTTCTACAATTAGTGAAACAGCAAAAGGTTGCCATTAAAACAAAATTTTCTTTCTTAGACTGATATAAATCATGTTTTAAAAACACAAAATATCATAACTTAGAGTATCAATCAAAACCTTTAAATTATGAAAAGAATAATTGTTCCTATTGATTTTTCAATCTATTCTGAAAACGCATTAAAATCTGCCGCCTATTTAGCAAAAAAAACACAATGCTGAAATCATTGCTGTTCATATGCTTGAGCTTTCTAATGCTATAGCTTCACAATCAGAATCATATGCACAACAAGAAACTATATTTTACTATAAACTAGCTGAAAGAAAATTTTCAGATTTTTTAAATAAAGAGTATTTAAACTCAGTGAAAGTAACACCAGTAATTAAACATTTCAAAATATTTAGTGAATTAGATCAACTATCAAGAGAAGAAAATGCTGATTTAATTATTATGGGATCACGTGGCACAAGTGGCTTAAAAGAAATGTTTATTGGCTCTAACACGGAAAAAGTAATACGTTATGCAAACGTTCCTGTATTAGTTATTAAAGAAAAACCTATTGAAACAGATTTAAAAACGGCTGTTTTTGCTTGTGATTTCTCTGATGATGATATTAAACCATATCAAGAAGCAAAGGCTTTCTTTAGTGCTTTGAACTGTGATTTAAAATTAACTTATGTAACTACACCAACATCCAATTTTAAAAGTACTAAAGAAATTAATGACAAAGTAAGTAAATTCATTAATAAAACACATGAAGCAATAGACTCATTTAATAACATTAAAATTATTGCTGATTACTCGATTGAAGAAGGTGTTTTATATTATGCAAATACTATTGATGCAGATGTATTAGTTTTAGCTACCCACGGTAGAAAAGGAATTGCACACTTTTTTGAAGGTAGTATATCCGAAGATATTGCCAACCACAGTACATTACCTGTGATTACTTTTAAAATATAACACTAAAAAAGCCCACAAATGTGGGCTTTTAATATTTTCAAAAAAAATTAAAAAGTATAATTG
Source organism: Tenacibaculum sp. MAR_2010_89 (assembly GCF_900105985.1). Lineage (NCBI taxonomy): Bacteria > Pseudomonadati > Bacteroidota > Flavobacteriia > Flavobacteriales > Flavobacteriaceae > Tenacibaculum > Tenacibaculum sp. MAR_2010_89. The sequence goes on from NZ_FNUB01000004.1 coordinate 394,374, forward strand.
AAATTTATTTAACTTTTTATGCTTCTCCAGTTGTACCTCCAAAATTCATAGGAATAGGGGGTTGTTCATAATCTTTAATTTCACCATGAGCTTGTTCAAACTTACGAATATTTTCAGCTAATGCCTTTGTAAGTCTTTTAGCATGTTGTGGTGTTAAAATAATTCTCGATTTTACTTTTGCCTTAGGTACACCAGGCATAATATTTATAAAATCAACTATAAACTCAGAAACTGAATGATTGATGATTGCTAAATTACTATACGTTCCTTCAGCTATATCTTGATCTAATTCAATATTTAATTGTGGGTCATTGTTATTTTCGTCCATACTACAATATTACGTTTAAAAAGAAAGACCTCTAAAATAGAGGTCTTTCCTTATAATTACAATAGTTTTTATAAACTATTTTCTATTTCATCTTTAGGACCTACAATTTGTGTATCGTAGCTTCTCATTCCTGTTCCTGCTGGTATTCTCTTACCTACAATTACATTCTCTTTTAATCCTTCTAATGTATCTATCTTACCATTAACAGCAGCTTCATTTAAAACTTTCGTAGTTTCCTGGAACGATGCCGCAGAAATAAACGATTTTGTTTGTAATGACGCTCTTGTAATACCTTGTAATACCTGCTCAGCTGTTGCTGGTTGAACATCACGTGCTACTACTAAGTCTTTATCTGATCTACGTAATAAAGAGTTTTCATCTCTTAATTGACGTGCAGATATCATCTGTCCTGCTTTTAAGTTTTCAGAATCACCAGCTTCTTCAACGATTTTCATTCCATAAATAGCATCATTCTGCTTAATGAAATCATTTTTATGAATTAATTGGTTTTCTAAGAATAAAGTATCACCTGAATCGATAACTCTAACTTTACGCATCATTTGACGTACAACTACTTCAAAATGCTTATCGTTAATCTTTACCCCTTGTAAACGATATACTTCTTGTATTTCATTTACTAAGTATTCTTGAACAGCTGAAGGTCCTTTAATATTTAAAATATCTATAGGAGTTGTTGCTCCATCAGATAATGGCATACCTGCTTTTATAAAGTCATTCTCTTGAACTAAAATCTGGTTAGATAATTTAATTAAGTATTTCTTAATTTCTCCAGTTTTAGACTCGATTATAATTTCACGGTTACCTCTCTTAATTTTACCGAAAGATACTACCCCATCAATTTGAGCTACAACAGCTGGATTAGATGGATTACGTGCTTCAAATAATTCAGTTACACGTGGTAAACCTCCTGTAATATCCCCTGCTTTACCAGACTTACGTGGAATTTTAACTAAAGTATGACCAGACTCAACTTTATCACCATCACTTACCATTAAATGTGCACCTACAGGTAAACTATACGAACGTAAAGCATTACCGTCTGCATCTTCAATAATTAATGAAGCAATAATTTTTTTGTTTTTAGAATCAGTCATTACTTTTTCTTGGAAACCGGTTTGCTCATCAACTTCAACAGAGTAGTTTATACCTTGTTCTAAGTTATCAAACTTAACTCTACCTCCAAATTCAGAAACAATAACACCGTTAAATGGATCCCATTGACAAACTACATCACCTTTCTTAATATCTTTTCTTTCTTTATTAAAGATAGTAGATCCGTAAGGGATAATATTTGTACTTAAAGTAATTCCTGTTTTCTTATCAGTAATTTTAATTTCTGCTGTACGTGAAATAACGATTTCAATTTCTTTTCCTTCGTTATCTTTACCTTTTACAGTACGTAAATCATCAATAGAAACTTTTCCTTCAAATTTAGCTATTAACTTATTATCTTCAGAAATATTACCTGCTACCCCACCAACGTGGAACGTACGTAATGTTAACTGTGTACCCGGCTCTCCAATAGATTGTGCTGCAATAACTCCTACTGCTTCACCTCTTTGAACTTTTTTACCAGTAGATAAACTTTGTCCGTAACACTTAGCACATATTCCTCTTTGAGATTCACATGTTAATGCTGAACGAACTTCAACTCTATCAATACCAGATTCTTGAATAATTTCAGCTAACTTAGGAGTAATTAATTCTCCAGCTCCAATTAAAATTTCATCAGTAGTTGGCTTGAAAACATCATGTAATGCAGTACGTCCTGAAATTCTATCACTTAATGATTCAACTATTTCATCATTTTTCTTTAATGGAGTAACTTCTAATCCTCTTAATGTACCACAATCATCTTCATTTACAATTACATCTTGAGAAACATCTACTAAACGACGTGTTAAGTAACCTGCATCGGCCGTTTTTAGAGCCGTATCCGCAAGACCTTTACGAGCCCCGTGCGTAGAGATAAAGTATTCTAAAATTGATAACCCTTCCTTAAAGTTAGAAAGAATTGGATTCTCAATAATTTCTCCACCTCCAGCTGTAGATTTTTTAGGTTTTGCCATTAATCCACGCATACCTGTAAGCTGACGAATCTGTTCTTTAGATCCACGCGCTCCAGAATCTAACATCATAAATACTGAATTAAATCCTTGTTGGTCTTCACGTAAACGTTTCATAGACAACTCAGTTAATTGGTTATTGGTTCTACCCCAAATATCAATTACCTGATTATAACGTTCTTTCTGAGTAAGCATACCCATGTTATAGTTCATTATAATTCCATCAACTTCTTTGTTAGCTTCAGCAATCATAGATTGCTTTTCAGCAGGAATAATAATATCACCTAATGAGAAAGATAAACCACCTTCGAAGGCGTATTTATATCCCATATTTTTAATTTCATCTAAGAAATTACCAACAGAAGGAATATCAGTTACCTTTAAAATACCACTAATAACACCTCTTAAAGACTTCTTAGTTAATACATCATTAATGTATCCTGCAGCTTTTGGTACTTTTTCGTTAAATAAAACTCTACCAACTGTAGTTGCTATAATTCTAGTTACGTGCTCACCATCAACAACATCATGCGTACGAACTTTAATTCCCGCATTTAAGTCTACTCTTTCTTCATTTAAAGCTATAATAACTTCTTCCGGAGAATAGAAAGTTAATCCTTCACCTTTAATAGGCACTTCAGGAGTTGACTTTCTTTCTTTAGTCATGTAGTATAAACCTAATACCATATCCTGAGATGGTACCGTAATAGGTGCTCCATTTGCAGGATTCAAAATATTATGAGAACCTAACATTAATAACTGAGCTTCTAAAATTGCTTCAGGTCCTAATGGTAAGTGAACCGCCATTTGATCACCATCAAAATCGGCATTGAAGGCAGAACAAGCAAGTGGATGTAAACGAATTGCTTTTCCTTCAATTAATTTAGGTTGGAATGCTTGAATACCTAAACGGTGTAACGTAGGAGCACGGTTTAGTAAAACTGGATGTCCTTTAATTACATTTTCTAAAATATCCCAAACTACAGGTTCTTTTCTATCTATAATTTTCTTTGCAGATTTTACAGTCTTAACAATTCCTCTTTCTATTAATTTACGAATAACAAAAGGCTTGTATAATTCTGCTGCCATATCTTTTGGCAGACCACATTCAAATAATCTTAATTCAGGTCCAACAACAATTACAGAACGCGCAGAATAATCAACACGCTTACCTAATAAGTTTTGACGGAAACGTCCTTGTTTACCTTTTAAACTATCAGATAATGATTTTAATGGTCTGTTAGATTCTGTTTTTACAGCTGATGCCTTACGTGTGTTATCAAATAATGAATCTACTGATTCTTGTAACATACGTTTTTCATTACGTAAAATTACTTCTGGTGCTTTAATTTCCATTAATCGTTTTAAACGATTGTTACGGATAATTACACGACGGTATAAGTCATTTAAATCAGAAGTAGCAAAACGTCCTCCATCAAGAGGTACTAATGGACGTAATTCTGGTGGTATAACTGGTACCGCCTTCATTATCATCCATTCAGGTTTATTCTCTCTATTTTTTTGAGAATCTCTAAATGCTTCAACAACATTTAAACGCTTTAACGCTTCATTTTTACGTTGTTTAGATGTTTCAGTATTTGCTTTATGACGTAACTCATAAGATAAAGTATCTAAATCGATTCTTTCTAATAAATCAATTAAACAATCTGCTCCCATTTTAGCTATAAACTTATTTGGGTCAGAGTCTTCTAAATACATATTATCTTGTGGAAGTTCATCCGCAATGTCTAAATACTCTTCTTCAGTTAAGAAATCCATTTTTTGTAATGGCTCTCCTTCAGAATTTTTAGCGATACCTGGCTGAATTACTACATATCTTTCGTAGTAAATAATCATATCTAACTTCTTAGATGGTAACCCTAAAAGGTATCCCATTTTGTTAGGTAATGATCTGAAGTACCAAATATGTGCTACTGGTACTACTAAATTAATATGACCTACTCTATCTCTACGAACTTTTTTCTCAGTTACTTCTACACCACAACGGTCACATACGATACCTTTATATCGTATTCTTTTATATTTACCACACGCACACTCATAATCTTTTACAGGACCAAAGATACGCTCACAAAATAAACCATCTCTTTCTGGTTTATGAGTACGGTAGTTAATTGTTTCTGGTTTTAAAACCTCACCTCTAGAAGCCTCTAAAATAGACTCTGGTGATGCTAAACCTATTGAAATTTTGTTAAACTTCTTAACAGTGTATTTTTCGTTTTTTCTTGCCATGATAATGGATTCGAATTAAAAATAAATGTCTTACGTAAGACTGATATGAAAAAATGATTTGTCTCAGGGTTAAAACCCTGAGACATTTCACTGTGATTATTCTTCTAACTTAACGTCTAATCCTAAACCTTTAAGTTCATGCATTAATACGTTAAATGATTCAGGTAAACCTGGTTCTGGCATAGTTTCACCTTTAACAATACTTTCGTATGTTTTAGCTCTTCCTAATACATCATCAGACTTCACGGTTAAGATTTCACGTAAGATACTTGATGCTCCATATGCTTCAAGTGCCCAAACTTCCATCTCTCCAAAACGCTGACCTCCAAACTGAGCCTTACCTCCTAATGGTTGTTGTGTAATTAATGAATAAGGTCCAATAGAACGCGCGTGCATTTTATCTTCAATCATGTGACCTAACTTAATCATATAAATTATTCCAACTGTTGCTGGTTGATCAAAACGTTTTCCTGTTCCACCATCATATAAGTATGTATGACCGTAACGAGGGATTCCTGCTTCATCTGTTAAAGCATTAATTTCGTTAATATTTGCCCCATCAAAAATTGGTGTTGCATATTTTTGGTCTAATTTTTCACCTGCCCAACCAAGAACAGTTTCATAAATTTGACCAATATTCATACGCGATGGTACCCCTAATGGATTAAGAACTATATCTACAGGTGTTCCGTCTTCTAAGAAAGGCATATCTTCTTGACGCACGATACGCGCAACAATACCTTTATTTCCGTGACGTCCTGCCATTTTATCACCAACTTTTAATTTACGTTTTTTAGCTACATAAATTTTAGCAAGCTTTAAAATACCAGCAGGTAATTCATCTCCTACAGAAATTGTAAACTTTTTACGACGTAATACACCTTGTAAATCGTTTACTTTAATTTTATAGTTGTGAACTAATTCAACAACTAAATTATTTAAATCTTTATCAGTAGTCCAAGTTCCGTGTAAGTGAGTAAAATCTCCAACTGAATTTAACATTTTTTGAGTAAATTTCTTACCTTTTGGTAATACTTCTTCACCTAAATCGTTATAAACACCTTGAGAGGTTTTCCCAGTTATTAAGTTAAATAACTTGTCTATTAATATATCTTTTAAACCTTCAAACTTTGATACGTAAGATGCTTCTAAAGTAGCTATTGCTTCTTTATCTCTAGCACGCTTATTTTTATCTTTTACTGCACGTTTGAATAATTTTTTATTTATTACAACTCCTCTTAATGAAGGTGAAGCTTTTAATGATGCATCTTTTACATCACCTGCTTTGTCTCCAAAAATAGCACGTAATAATTTTTCTTCTGGTGTTGGGTCAGATTCTCCTTTTGGTGTTATCTTTCCTATTAAGATATCTCCAGGATTAACTTCTGCTCCAATACGAATCATTCCGTTTTCGTCTAAGTCTTTAGTAGCCTCTTCAGAAACATTAGGAATATCATTAGTTAACTCTTCAGCTCCTAATTTTGTATCACGAACATCTAAAGAATATTCATCAATATGAATAGAAGTAAAAATATCTTCACGAACAACTTTTTCAGAAATTACAATCGCATCCTCAAAGTTATACCCTTTCCAAGGCATGAAGGCTACTTTCATATTTCGTCCTAAAGCTAATTCACCTTTTTGAGTTGCATAACCTTCACAAAGAACTTGACCTTCTTCAACTCTATCTCCAACTTTAACAATTGGTTTTAGGTTAATGTTTGTTCCTTGATTTGTTTTTCTAAACTTAATTAAGTTATATGATTTCTCATCAGAATCAAAGCTTACTGTACGCTCATCCTCAGTTCTATCATACTTAATTGTAATTCTATTTGCATCTACGTATTGAACTGTACCTGCTCCTTCTGCATTTATTAAAATACGAGAATCTTTAGCTACTCTACGCTCTAAACCTGTACCTACAATTGGAGATTGTGGACGTAATAATGGAACTGCTTGACGCATCATATTCGATCCCATTAATGCACGGTTGGCATCATCATGTTCTAAGAACGGAATTAATGATGCAGATATAGATGCAATTTGATTAGGTGCAACATCCATATAGTTAATTGCATCTGGAGTTTCAACTGGAAAATCTCCTTCTTCACGAGCAATAACTCTTTCAGATTCAATTGCTCCTTCACTAGAAACAGGAAGATTAGATTGTGCAATCTTCATTCCTTCTTCTTCTTCAGCACTTAAATATATAGGTTCATTATCTTCTACAACACCATTATCAACTTTCTTATAAGGTGTTTCTATAAAACCAAGGTTATTAACCTTTGCAAATACAGCTAATGAAGAAATTAACCCAATATTTGGTCCCTCTGGTGTTTCAATAGGACATAAACGACCATAATGAGTATAGTGAACATCACGAACCTCAAAACCTGCTCTTTCTCTTGATAAACCTCCAGGTCCTAAAGCCGATAAACGACGCTTATGTGTAATCTCAGCTAATGGATTTGTTTGATCCATAAATTGAGATAACTGGTTAGTTCCAAAGAAAGAATTAATTACTGAAGATAATGTTTTAGCATTAATCAAATCAATTGGTGTAAATACCTCGTTATCACGGACGTTCATACGCTCACGAATAGTACGTGCCATACGAGCTAAACCTACTCCAAATTGACCAGCTAATTGTTCTCCTACTGTTCTAACACGACGGTTAGATAAGTGATCAATATCATCTACTTCTGCTTTTGAATTTATTAATTCAATTAAGTATTTGATAATTGTAATTATATCTGTTTTAGTTAATACTTTTTGGTCTATTGCTTCGTTAAGACCAAGTTTGGTATTCATTCTAAAACGTCCTACTTCTCCTAAACTATAACGTTGTTCAGAGAAAAACAATTTATCTATAATACCTCTTGCTGTTTCCTCATCTGGCGGTTCTGCATTACGTAATTGTCTATAAATATGTTCTACTGCTTCTTTTTCAGAATTCGTAGGATCTTTTTGTAATGTATTATGAATGATGGCGTAATCTGCAAGCAAATTATCTTCTTTATGTAATAAGATAGTTTTTGCTCCAGCTTCAATTATTTCATCAATATGTTCTTTCTCTAAAATTGTATCACGGTCAAAAACTATTTCATTACGCTCAATAGATACTACCTCTCCAGTATCTTCATCAACAAAATCTTCATGCCAAGTTTTTAATACTCTTGCCGCTAATTTTCGCCCTAATACTTTTTTTAATCCAGCTTTTGAAACTTTTATTTCTTCAGCTAAATCAAAAATTTCTAAAATATCTTTATCTCTTTCAAAACCTATGGCTCTGAATAATGTCGTTACTGGTAATTTTTTCTTTCTATCAATATAAGCATACATCACTTGATTGATATCGGTTGCAAATTCAATCCAAGAACCTTTAAATGGAATAACTCTTGCAGAGTATAATTTAGTTCCATTAGCATGGAAAGATTGACCGAAGAATACACCTGGTGAACGGTGTAATTGTGATACCACAACACGTTCTGCTCCGTTTATAATAAACGTTCCAGAATTTGTCATATAAGGTATTGTACCTAAATAAACATCTTGAACAATAGTTTCAAAATCTTCATGTTCAGGATCAGTACAATATAACTTTAAACGTGCTTTTAAAGGTACACTATGTGTTAAACCACGCTCTATACATTCTTGAATGCTATACCTAGGCGGGTCAACAAAATAGTCTAAAAATTCTAATACAAATTGATTACGGGTATCAGTAATCGGAAAGTTGTCCATGAAAGTTTTATATAAACCTTCATTACCTCGCTGTTCTGCTTTAGTTTGCAGTTGGAAAAAGTCTTGAAAAGATTTTACCTGAATATCAAGAAAATCAGGATAATCTGCTCCTAATTTTGATGATGCGAAGTTAATTCTTTCAGTAGTGTTTATCGTTGCCAAAAGAGATACTATTTTTAAATTAAAAATATATTTTTTGAAACTTATTGTTTCAATAATGCAATTTTTATTGCAACAACCGACTGTTAATCAGTTTATTATTATCGTATAATCACAAATTAAACTTATGTGATAAGATAAAGAACGAATATATACACAAAATGGTTTAGGACTAAAAACATAAGTTTCTAGTACCTAAACCTTTATTGTTTATCCCGTTTAATAACCGGGAAAGATATTACTTAAGCTCTACTTCAGCTCCAGCTTCTTCTAAAGACTTTTTAAGACCTTCAGCCTCATCTTTAGATACACCTTCTTTTACTGCTGCTGGTGCGCTATCAACGATACCTTTAGCTTCTTTTAATCCTAAACCAGTTAATTCTTTAACTAATTTAACAACTGCTAATTTAGAACCTCCTGCTGCTTTTAAGATAACATCAAATTCAGTTTGCTCTTCAGCTGCCTCACCTGCTCCTCCAGCTGGTCCTGCTACTGCTACTGCTGCTGCAGCTGGCTCAATACCATGCTCTTCTTTTAAAATATCAGCTAATTCATTAACTTCTTTTACTGTTAAGTTAACTAATTGTTCTGCGAAATCTTTTAAATCTGCCATTTTAATTGTTTTTAAAAATTTTATTATTTTAGTTTATTAGTGCGCGTAATTATTTTTCAGATAACGTTGTAAGAATACCTGAAAGTTTGTTACCACCTGATTGTAATGCTGAAACAACATTTTTAGCAGGCGATTGTAATAATGAGATAATATCTCCAATAAGTTCTTCTCTAGATTTGATGTTTACAAGAGCGTCTAATTGGTCATCACCAACATAAACTGCTTCTTCAACATATGCACCTTTTAATAAAGGCTTATCTGATTTTTTTCTGAACTCTTTGATAACCTTAGCTGGAGCATTAGATGCTTCAGAAATTAACATTGAAGTATTACCTTTTAATACATCTTGTAACTCAGCAAATTCTTTATCAGAAGCTTCCATTGCTTTTGAAAGCAATGTATTCTTAACAACAGATAACTGTACATTCGCTTTAAAACAAGCTCTACGTAAGTTTGATGTAGTAACAGCATCTAATCCAGATATATCTGCTAAATAAATGGTATTAGTATCTGCTAATTGTGCTGTTAAATCTTCTATTACTTGTGATTTTTCCTCTCTAGTCATGATTAAAAAGTTTTAACTGCCTTATGATAAAGATTTTTCATCAATAGCAACACTAGGACTCATAGTTGAAGACATAAAGATACTTTTTATGTACTCTCCTTTTGCTGCTGTTGGCTTTAATTTAATAAGTGTTTGCAATAACTCGTTTGCATTTTCTTCAATCTTTTTAGCATCAAAAGATACTTTCCCGATTGCAGCATGTACGATACCAGTTTTATCAACTTTAAAGTCAATTTTACCAGCTTTTACTTCTGTTACTGCTTTTGATACATCCATTGTTACTGTACCAGTTTTAGGGTTAGGCATTAAACCTCTTGGTCCTAAAATACGACCTAAAGGACCTAATTTACCCATAACACTAGGCATAGTGATTATTACATCAACGTCTGTCCATCCTCCTTTAATTTTTTGAAGGTATTCATCTAATCCAACATAATCTGCACCAGCTGCTGTAGCTTCTGCTTCTTTATCTGGAGTAACTAATGCTAAAACTTTTACATCTTTACCTGTTCCGTGTGGTAATGTTACAACACCACGAACCATTTGATTAGCTTTACGAGGATCTACTCCTAAACGTACTGCTAAATCTACAGATGCATCAAATTTTACATTTGTAATGTCTTTTACTAAAGCTGATGCTTCTGTTAAGTTATAAACTTTAGAGCTATCTAATTTAGCGTGAGCCTCTTTTTGTTTTTTAGTCAATCTTGCCATTTTCTAAATCTCTTTTAAGTTTATGCAGGAGCATCGCCCGTTACTGTTAATCCCATAGAACGAGCTGTTCCAGCGATCATTCTCATTGCAGATTCAACTTCAAAGGCATTCATATCAACCATTTTGTCTTCTGCAATTCCTCGAATTTGATCCCAAGAAACTTTTGCTACTTTTTTCCTATTAGGTTCACCTGAACCTTTCTTAATTTTGGCCGCTTCTAATAATTGTACTGCAGCTGGTGGTGTTTTTACTACAAATTCAAATGATTTGTCAGTATAAACAGTAATAACAACAGGTAATACTTTACCTTGTTTGTCCTGTGTACGTGCATTAAACTGCTTACAGAACTCCATGATGTTAACACCGGCAGCACCTAAAGCGGGTCCAACTGGTGGCGACGGATTCGCTGCACCTCCCCTTACTTGTAGTTTTACTAATTTACTTACTTCTTTTGCCATTGTTTAAGATTTAACGATTTGTTTAAAAGTGGAAGCTAAAAACAAATCAAAATATAGGTTGTAACAATTATATTTTCTCTACTTGCATGTAATTCAATTCTAATGGTGTTTTTCTTCCGAAAATCTTAACCATTACCTCAAGCTTACGCTTTTCTTCATTTACATTTTCAACTGTACCATCAAATCCATTAAAAGGACCATCAATTACTTTTACAGTTTCTCCTACGTTATATGGTATTGCAATATTTTCATCCTTTACAGATAACTCATCTACTTTACCTAACATTCTATTTACCTCTGATTTTCTCATAGGCACAGGATCTCCTCCTTTAGTTTCACCTAAAAAACCAATAACTCCAGTTACTGATTTTATTATGTGTGGTACTTCTCCAGCTAAGTTAGCCTCAACCATTATGTACCCTGGAAAATAAACTCTTTCACGGTTTATTTTTTTTCCATTTCTTACTTGAATAACTTTTTCTGTCGGAACAATTACTTGACTTACAAAATCAGATAAACCATGACGTGCTATTTCAGTTTCGATATAAGTTTTCACTTTATTCTCTTGACCACCAATAGCTCTAACAACATACCACTTCATCACTGACTCAGCCATTATTAAAACCTTTTAAAGAAGTTATCTAACCCTGTTTGAAAAACCCAATCAATTCCTGCTACAGCTAATGCAAAAACTATAGTAAATGCAGCTACAACTACCGTTGACTTTTGAGCCTCTTCTCTAGATACCCAAGTCATATTAGTATTTAATTCTTCAAAAGAATCTTTAATGTATTGTATAAAGTTATTCATGATTTTATCCTTTTAACGAGTTACAGAAAAACCTGTAACTCGTTTTAGTTTTGCACGGATTGAGGGACTCGAACCCCCGACACCTGGTTTTGGAGACCAGTGCTCTACCAACTGAGCTAAACCCGTATTTCATTTTAAAAGGAGCCTCTCTTTTTAAAGAGACTCCTTATTTTATATATTTAAGACCTTAAAATTAGTCTAAAATTTCAGTTACCTGACCAGCACCAACTGTTCTACCTCCTTCACGGATAGCGAACTGTAAACCTAAGTTTAATGCAATTGGTTGGATTAAATCAACAGTAATTGTTAAGTTATCTCCTGGCATTACCATTTCAACTCCATCAGGTAAGTTAATGTTTCCAGTAACATCAGTAGTACGTACATAAAACTGAGGACGGTAGTTGTTATGGAATGGAGTATGACGTCCACCTTCTTCTTTCTTTAAGATATACACCTCAGCTTTGAACTTAGCGTGTGGAGTTACAGAACCTGGCTTACAGATTACCATTCCTCTTTTAATATCTTCTTTAGCTATACCTCTTAATAAGATACCAGCGTTATCTCCAGCCTCACCTCTATCTAAGATTTGACGGAACATTTCAATACCTGTTACAGTAGAAGTTAATTTCTCTTCTCCCATACCAATAATCTCAACAGCGTCACCAGAATTGATGATACCAGTTTCAATACGACCAGTAGCAACAGTACCACGACCTGTAATTGAGAATACATCTTCAATTGGCATTAAGAAATCTTTTTCAGTATCTCTTGGTGGCTCTTCAATCCAAGTATCTACAGATTCCATTAATTCTAAAACTGTATTAACCCATTTTTCTTCACCATTTAAAGCTCCTAAAGCAGAACCTGAAACTACAGGACCATTATCTCCATCATATTCATAGAAAGATAATAATTCTCTTACTTCCATTTCTACTAACTCTAATAACTCCTCATCATCAACCATGTCAACTTTGTTTAAGAAAACAACGATACGTGGAATACCTACCTGACGACCTAATAAGATGTGTTCACGAGTTTGTGGCATTGGACCATCAGTAGCAGCAACTACTAAGATAGCTCCATCCATTTGTGCAGCACCAGTTACCATGTTCTTTACATAATCGGCGTGACCTGGACAATCAACGTGAGCATAGTGACGATTAGCTGTTTGATACTCTACGTGAGAAGAGTTAATTGTAATACCTCTCTCTTTCTCCTCTGGAGCATTATCTATTTGATCAAAAGCTCTTGCTTCTGAATATCCTGCATCTGCTAAAACCTTAGTAATTGCAGCAGTTAAAGTAGTTTTACCGTGATCTACGTGACCAATAGTACCTACGTTTAAGTGCGGTTTCGAACGATCATAAGTTCCTTTTGCCATGATTATTAATTTTTATTCTTAGTTAAATATATTTAGTGTTACTTTAAAACCTATTTTAAAATACTCTAAAAGAGCCAGCGACGGGATTTGAACCCGTGACCTCATCCCTACCAAGGATGCGCTCTACCAACTGAGCTACACCGGCTTGGAAATTAGAGCGAGAGACCGGGTTCGAACCGGCGACATTCAGCTTGGAAGGCTGACGCTCTACCAACTGAGCTACTCTCGCGGATTTTAAAACCTTTCATTGACGATTAAAAATTGAAGCTTAATATATCAATTAATCAGTTTTAAAAAGTGGGGAGAGCAGGATTCGAACCTGCGAAGTCGTAAGACAACGGAGTTACAGTCCGTCCCATTTGGCCGCTCTGGAATCTCCCCATTTTAATTGTACTATGTTAATGAACTTTAATTGAGCCGATGGAGGGACTCGAACCCACGACCTGCTGATTACAAATCAGCTGCTCTAGCCAGCTGAGCTACATCGGCTTTTTATTGCAAAAAACAATCCGCTATTTCTAACGGACTGCAAATGTATAAAGTAATTTTGATTTTCTAAAACTTTTTTTGAAAATTTTTTCATTTTTATAGCACTAAAAAATCTTTATCCTTTTCTTTTGATTTTTTTAACTGCCTTTTTAACGACTCAATCGCAACACTAATACCCTCTTCAAAGGTTTTATATTGTTTTTTTAAACATCAACTCACTTCCTGGTATATTAACTTTTACTTCAGTAATTTTATTTTCCTTCTCACTTGTTTTTTGCACTTTTAAAAACACCTCTGCATCAACAATCTTATCATGAAACTTTTCTAAGCCCCCTATTTTCCTCTCTATATAGTCAATTAATTTCTTGTCGGCGGTGAAGTTAACAGATTGTGTAAATACCTTCATAATCTTTCAATTTTTAATCAGCTCCTCTAGGGTGAGCCATGTTAAACACTTTTTTCATTTCTTCCAAGCTATTATGCGTATAAACTTGGGTAGAGGCTAAACTTGAATGCCCTAGTAATTCTTTAACCGAATTCAGCGATGCACCATTATTTAATAAATGCGTAGCAAAGGCGTGCCTTAACACATGCGGACTCTTTTTTCCTTTTGTAGACACCCTACTAAAGTACGAATTTATTATTCTATAAACAAGTGTTTCATATATTTTACCTCCCTTTTTCGTCATCAATAAATAACCACCATCATCTGTTAACGACAGTTCTTTTTTCTTAATCAAATAACTATCAATAGTTTCCACTACAAATGGCAATAAAACAACTAATCTTTCTTTATTTCTCTTACCTAAAACTTTTATAGTATTATTAACATAATCGATATTTTTTTCTTCAAGACTAATCAATTCCGCCCTCCTTATACCTGTTGAATATAACAACTCAACAACTAACCTATCTCTTAATCCTTCGAAATCATCTTTCTCTTTTATTAAATTTATTGCATTATTTATTTCCAACTCCGTAAAAGGTGAATTGATTTTTTTTCTGAACCTTTAATGATTTATGTTTTGCTAATGGATTTATATCAATTTCTTCTATTTTTTGCAGAAAATTATAAAATGACTTTAATGAACTCACCTTCCGATTAACACTTCTATTCGAAACACCTCCATTCACCAAATCTACAATCCAATTTCTTATTTCACGATAGTGAATACTCGTTAAATCATCTTCTTCATAATTCTCTATACAAAACTCCTTAAACGCTATCAAATCGTTTTCGTAAGCCATTATGGTATGTTTAGAATATTTCTTTTCAAACTCTAAATACTCCAAAAACGATGTTACTAGCATAAATAAATGTATATCCTCAAATTTAACCAATGTTTACCACAAACAAAAGTCCCGTATTAAAATAATACGGGACTTTATTTATTTAAGGATTTTTTTATCCTATTTCTTCTTGTGTTCTTAACTGCTGAACATAAGATGCTTTTATTTTTCGAGCTCTATTAGCTACTGAAGGTTTTGTAAACTGCTTCCTATTACGTAACTCTCGCATTGTTTTAGTATTGCTAAATTTACGTTTGTAACGTTTTAACGCTCTATCAATATTCTCTCCTTCTTTTACTGGAATGATTAACATATAATTGCACCTCCCTTCATGTCTGTCTCTAAATTTTATTTTTAGGACTGCAAAAATAAAAACAAATTTTGAAATACAATTATCTTTTGTGAATTATTTTCAAACTATTCATCATCAACACTTTCTTCACTAGAATTACTTATAAAAAACTATTATAATTTTGAAAATACAGTACCTACTAGGTTGCTGGTCTATATTCTTTTTTATCGATAATCATTTTTGCAATAATCTCTTTTAAAATCTCAGAAGTACCACCTCCTATTGGACCTAAACGACTATCTCTTAAAAGTCTTGCCATTGGATAATCCTCCATATAACCATACCCTCCTAATAACTGTAAAGCATCGTATATAACCTCATCAGCCATCTTTGTAGAAAGTAACTTACTCATACTTGCTTCTTTCACTACATATTGGCCATCATTTAATCGCTTTGTGATTGAGTAATTATACTCTTTACACATATCAACTTTACTTGCCATTTCAGCAACTTTATGCCTCAATGCTTGAAATTCATTTAAATGTTTACCAAATGCCTGTCTTTCATTCATATATTGCAATGCATAATCTACAGCATATTCAGATCTGGCATGCGCATTTATACCCATAATCAAACGTTCTAAAGCAAAATGTTGCATAATATAAGAAAAACCAGAACCTTCTTCTCCCATTAAGTTTTCTTTAGGAACAATAACATTATCAAATGCTATTTCAGCGGTATCAGATGCTCTCCATCCTAATTTATCTAGTTTAACAGCTGAAACTCCCTGTACATTTCTATCTACAACAAAAATACTCATCCCTTTATGTTTTGCTTCAGGGTTTGTTTTTGCCGCAACTACTAAATAATCAGAGTAAACACCATTTGTTATAAATGTTTTTGATCCATTAATCACAAAATTATCTCCATCTTTTATTGCTGTTGTACGCATTCCTGCAACATCACTTCCTCCAAAAGGTTCAGAAATACATAAGCACCCTATTTTATCACCTTCAATACTTGGTGTTAAATATTCTTTTTTAATTCTATCATCTCCTTCTTTATTAAGATGCGTCATGGCTAAATATGCATGAGCCCACATGTTTGCAGCAAAACCTCCAGAATTAATTTTCTGTAATTCTTCTAAAAAGATTACCGTATAAAAAAGATCTAAACCTAATCCACCATATTCTTCAGGCTGGTTTAAACCAAAGTAGCCCATTTCCCCAAACTTTTTCCAAATAAAACGTTCAACAGTCCCATCCTTTTCCCATTTATCTATATGAGGAACAACTTCTTTTTGTAAAAAGTCCTTAAAACTTTGACGAAAAGATTCGTGCTCTTCAGTAAAGTACATACTATTCATTGATTTTATAATTAGTTGTTGTTTATTTCGCTTCCAAATATAAGACTATTCTAGCGTATTTTTTTAATGGGAAACCGCTAATATTTTTCAATTCAGCAATGTTTTGAATTTCGGCAACTTCCTCCTTATAATCAAATATTTTTTTACAAAGTATATAATCTATATACGGATTTCTTAAAACCTCTTTAAATGTAGCTGTATTTACATTCACTTTTAATATTTTCGGCTTATGTAGTATTTTAAAAGTACTCCTTAGTTTTCTTACAACATTGTCCTTAATTCCAGAAACTTCGTTTAATTGTGACACAAAAGTAAACCCTTGTATTCTACTTCTATAATTTAATAATTTTTGAGCTAACTCTTGATCCCCCACACAATTCACCACATCTCTTAATGTGACCTTATTTATATCAATACTTGAGAACCTAATAACCTCTTCAAATTCTTTTTGCTTCGCACTAGATCTGCTTATATTTTCAGCGTCATTTCTTTTTTTCAGATTTCTCTTAGTTACCCAATCAGGAAATTTAAAATAAGGCGCTATTTTAAAAAATAAACTATCCGATATTTTTGTTACTTGTTGAAATTCCTTTTTTGAATTTATAAATCTTCCTCTTTTTCTAAACTCATGTAATCTATCTATTTCATCTATAGACATTCCTAATTTACTCCCTTTGTAGTCAGAAATATAATTAGGATTAAACCGATATAACTTAGGTCCTTTCTTTTTAAGTTTATCTTCCCTTAGGCTATCTATTTCTTTAAAAAAAACTGCTAATTCATTTTTATCTAAATCTTCAGTTTCTTCTTCATGAAAATTTACAAATACATATATAGCTTGCAACAGGACAATAAGAATTATTAAAAAGAAAATCCCATTTCTTTGGCTTTTAGTATACCAGAAATGGGATTTGAATAACTTCATTTTATATGGAATATTTTAAGCTTTCATAACTCCGATAGCTTTCAAATACTTAGATAACTCTTCACGAACTTTAGGGAACAAGAAGCATAATCCTATCACATTTGGAACTGCCATTGCAAATATCATTGCATCAGAAAAATCAGTAACAGCACCTAAACTCGCAGCTGAACCTATAATTACAAATAAACAAAATAAGATTTTATATGCATAATCAGACGCTTTTGAACGACCAAATAAGAACATCCATCCTTGTAACCCATAGTATGACCAAGACAACATAGTTGAAAAAGCAAATAACACAACTGCTATTGTTAAAATATAAGGAAACCATGGTAATACAGAAGCAAAGGCCTTAGAAGTAGCTAAAACTCCATCAGGTGATTTTACTCCATATGTCATTATATCACCATTTCCGTTTGTAATAATAATTACTAATGCTGTCATTGTACAAACCACCACAGTATCAATAAAAGGCTCTAATAGAGCAACCAACCCTTCAGATGCAGGATATTTTGTTTTTACTGCTGAATGTGCAATCGCAGCTGAACCTACTCCAGCTTCATTTGAAAATGCAGCTCTTTGAAAACCAATAATTAGCACTCCAAGTAAACCACCTGAAATACCTTTAGCATTAAATGCTCCATCAAAAATTTGACCGAAAGCATCTCCTATTTTAGAAAAATTAGCAACTAAAATTATAACTGCTGCTAAAAAATATATTCCTACCATAAAAGGTACAATCTTCTCAGTAATATTTCCAATTCTTTTAATTCCTCCGATAATTACTACAGCTACTAAAACTGCCATAATAATACCAAAAATTAAGGCTGTAGATAAATCGTTAGATCCAATCATACTTCCAAATTGTTGAGCTGCTTGATTAGCCTGGAACATATTTCCACCACCAAACGAACCACCAACAACCATAACTGCAAATACCACAGCTAACACTTTACCTAATCCACTTTTACCAACATCAGCTAAACCTTTTTTAAGGTAATACATTGGCCCTCCATAAATAGTTCCATCTTCACCTACATCACGGTACTTAACACCTAAAGTACACTCTACAAACTTTGACGACATTCCTAATAAACCAGCAACAATCATCCAAAAAGTAGCTCCAGGACCTCCTAATGATAAAGCTACTGCAACCCCTGCAATATTACCTAAACCAACAGTTCCTGACAAAGCAGCTGTTAACGCTTGAAAATGGGTCACCTCACCTTCATTGCCTTCAACTCTAATAGTTTCAATAGCATCACCTCCTGGAGTTGGGTCTCCTGCCATAACACCAGAAGTAGCGTGATCAACATCATCATACTTCCCTCTTACTATATTAATTGATGTAGGAAATAATCGAATATTTACAAACTTGAATATAATCGTAAAAATTAAACCCGCAGAAAGTAACATAATAATAACCAAAGGCATTTCAACTCCTCCACCTAGTTTTACTGGATAAAAAACAATGCTTCCCCAAGCATCTGCAACAGGTTTAAAACCTTCATTTATCTTTTCTGCTAGTCCTTTCTCTTGTGCAAAAGTTAACATTGGCATTATTAACATTAATAATGCTAGAAGTTTTTTCTTCATAATATAAATTATAAGTTAGTTTTTTTGAATTAGTGGATTGCAATATCTTAAAAAATTGAAGTTTTGCCAACTTTTATGCGTTAAATGTAGTTTTTAAGTTAATTTTTCTTTAAAGTTTTGTAAATCTTGTTTGAAATTTTCTGGTACAAAGTTTAATTGCTCAATACTCTTACTTAAATCAAAGCCTGTTTTAGCTGGTCTTGATGCTTTTTGATTTAAACTTTGAGTTGAAATAGGCTTAATCAAGTTTTTGTTTAAATCAAACACCTCAGCAATCTCCATAGCTATTTCATATATGCTTAATAGTTTTTTGGAAGACACATTAAATACTCCTTTTGCTTTTTTATCAATAGCTAATTTGCAAGCCAACGCCAAAGGTTCAACATAGGTTGGCATTCTATATTGATCATTAACTATAGTTACTTCCTTCCCTTCTTCTAAAGATTTTTTAACCCATAACACAATATTACTTCTAGACATATCGAATACCTTTCCATACACCAAAATTGTACGTAAAATTGTGTAATGTACTGATGAAGAAGTTAACAATTCTTCAGACTTAAGCTTTGACATTCCATAATAACTTAAAGGATTTGGGTCGTCAGTTTCTTTATAATATCCTTTTTCACCATCAAAAATAAAATCTGTTGATAAATGAATCAGATGAGCATTCGTTTTTTCAGCATATTCTTTAAGAAAATGAACTACATCTACATTAAGTTTATCGCATTCTTCTTTATTATCTTCGCAAGCATCAACATTTGTCATTGCTGCAGTATTAATAATAACATCAGGAGTATAGGTTTTCAGTTTTTCTTTCAATAACATTTCATCTGTTATATCAATCGAAACATATTCAAAATCATTTCTCCCACTCCTATTATCCCCTCTAGAAAAACCTATTACCTTATATTTATCTTTTTCATTTAATAGTAAACTAACCAAACTTTGACCAAGTAAACCATTACTTCCTGTTATCACAACTCTTTTCATTAAAACAACTCTCTTAATTTTGTTATTTGTTCTGGCCTTCCTAAAACAATTAAGTTAGCACCCGCTTTTAGTGTTACTGAAGCATCAGGATTAATAATATATTCTTTTTCAGAAGTTCTATACCCTATAACAGTACAACCTGTTTGCTTTCTTAAATCTAAATCTAAAATAGTTTTATCAATATATTCTTGTGGCAAATTATTAATTGCTATCTCTTCCAAATTAGCTGTCGTATCACCTTCAATAGTTAAACGATCTACAAACTCTATCACATCTGGTGTTACTACCAATGAAGCCATATGGGCACCCCCTAACTTATCTGGCATTATAACATTATCAGCACCTGCTATTTTTAATTTACTATACGAAGTTTCTTTAGAAGCTCTACTTATTATTTTACACTTTCTATTTAATTGTTTAGCAGTAAGTACTACAAATAAATTATCGGCATCAGAAGGTAAAGCTGTTATTAAATTACTAGCATTTAAAATTCCTGCTTTTATCAAAGTTTCATCAGTTGTTGCATCTCCTTCAATATTTAGTACACCATCGTTATCTAATCGTTGTATTATTGTTTGATTTTGCTCAACTACTACAAAATCTTTTTTATAACTTTTTAATTTAGCTATAGCCTGACGTCCATTTCTGCCATAACCACAAACAATAGTATGTCCTTTCAACTTCTCTATTTTTTTTTGCACTTTTTTAATTTTTAATTGATGAAAAAACTGGCCACTTATTAAATATTCTGAAAATGAAGATACCGCATATCCGAAAATAAACAAACTAGATAAAATAAGCCCTATTGTAAATATTTTTTCTCCAGTTCCAAACGGATGTACTTCTCCAAAACCAATAGTAGTTATAGTAATAATTGTCATATACAAACCATCCACAAAAGAATAGTCAAACAAAAAACAATACCCTCCTACTCCTACTAATAAAATTAATATGGAGAATAAAACAGCTTTATATAAACGTGATTGAAATATCGTATTCATTATAAATCAAAAACCGAAGTTCTTTTAGTGTAAATCATATCTTTTAACCTTAACAAGAACGCTAAAGTTAAATACAAGCCAAAAGAAAGACCGATAGTAACAAAAGAAATATAAATAAAAAATAATCGAACATTTACAGCTCTCATACCTAATCTATCCGCTAAACGCGATGATACATAAAATCCGTTTCTCTCAAAAAAATGTCGTGTTGAATGGATTATTCTCATTATACTATTTTTCTGTTTTAACTGCAAGATACTATTTTGTTTATATCTAGTAAACTAAAATACATAAGTATTGCTTAAATTTGCTTTTTTCTGTAAATAACTCACTTTGAAAGAGCAAGAATATATCGAAGTTTATGGAGCAAGAGCCCATAATTTAAAAAACATTGACGTTAAAATTCCTCGAGAAAAACTAGTTGTAATTACTGGTTTAAGTGGAAGTGGAAAATCATCATTAGCTTTTGATACCATATATGCTGAAGGACAACGAAGATATATAGAAACGTTTTCTGCATATGCTCGCCAATTTTTAGGTGGATTAGAACGTCCAGATGTAGATAAAATAGATGGTTTATCTCCTGTTATTTCTATTGAACAAAAAACAACTAATAAAAGTCCTAGGTCAACAGTTGGAACTATTACAGAAATTTATGACTTTTTACGTTTGTTGTTTTCACGTGCTGCTGATGCATATTCTTTTAACACAGGAGAAAAAATGGTTAGTTATTCTGACGACCAAATAAAAAACTTAATTTTAAAAGATTTCGATGGAAAACGAGTTGCTGTTCTTGCTCCATTAATTAAATCTAGAAAAGGTCATTACCGTGAGTTGTTTGAACAAATATCTAAACAAGGTTTTGTTAAAATTCGAGTTGATGGAGAAATTCGTGAGATTGAGAAAGGAATGAAGCTTGATCGCTATAAAACACACGATATAGAAGTTGTTATAGATAGACTACCCATTAGCAACGCTGCTGAAAAACGCTTAGAAGAAACCATTAAAACCGCTTTATACACTGGCAATAACATATTAATGGTTATTGATATTGACGATGATAAACCTAGATATTTTAGTAGGGAACTAATGTGCCCCACAACTGGTATTGCATATCCAAACCCTGAGCCAAATACATTTTCATTTAACTCACCAAAAGGTGCATGCAACTATTGCAATGGCTTGGGAATAACTAATGAAGTTAATTTTCAAAAAATAATTCCAGATGATAGTATTTCAATTAAAAATGGAGGTATTATTCCTTTAGGAGAACAAAAAAACAGTTGGATTTTTAAACAACTTCAAACCATTGCTGAACGTTATCAATTTAAACTAACTGATCCAATTAATAAAATACCTAAAGAAGCAAAAGGCATTATTTTAAATGGTGGTAAGGAATCATTTACCATTAAATCGAAAGCTGCTGGTGTTACACGAAAATATGAAATAGATTTTGAAGGGATCGTTGCTTTTATTGAAAACCAATATAAGGATACCGACAGTTCCTCTATTAAAAGATGGGCCAAAGGTTTTATGGACGAAGTTTCTTGCTCCGTTTGTGAAGGAAAACGATTAAAAAAAGAAGCTTTACATTTTAAAATTGTTAATAATAACATTAGTGATTTAGCACAAATGGATGTTACTGAACTTGCTAATTGGTTTAAAAACATAGAAAGTGAGTTCAGTGAAAAACAACTAAAAATTGCTTCTGAAATTTTAAAAGAAATCCGAACTCGAATTCAATTTTTATTAGATGTTGGTCTAGATTACTTAACCTTAGATAGAACCTCAAAATCTTTATCTGGTGGTGAAGCGCAACGTATTCGTTTGGCTACACAAATAGGATCTCAATTGGTTGGTGTTTTATATATTTTAGATGAACCTAGTATTGGACTTCATCAACGTGATAATGAAAAACTAATTAACTCATTGATTAAACTTCGTGATGTTGGAAATTCTGTTTTAGTAGTTGAACATGATGAAGATATGATTAAACATGCCGATTTTGTATTTGATATTGGTCCTGGTGCAGGAAGGCATGGTGGAGAAGTTGTAAGTCAAGGTACTTTTGAAGATTTAAAATCTCACAAAACCCTAACTGCTGATTATTTATCTAAAAGAAAAACAATTGAAGTTCCTACTAAAAGAAGAGAAGGGAATGGAAAAACCATAAAATTATCAGGAGCATCTGGAAATAACTTAAAAAATGTTTCTGTTGAATTTCCTTTAGGTAAAATGATTTGTGTTACGGGTGTTTCAGGTAGTGGAAAATCTACTTTAATTAATGAAACATTATACCCAATTTTAAATGCGCATATCTATAGAGGTGTAAAAAAACCTATGCCTTATAAAAAAATTGAAGGGTTAGAAAATGTAGATAAAGTAATTGATATTGATCAATCACCGATAGGTAGAACACCACGTTCAAACCCTGCAACTTATACTGGGGTTTTTGGTGAAATTAGAAGTTTATATGCTAAAACACCTGAAGCATCTATCCGTGGATACAAACCTGGACGATTTAGCTTTAATGTAAAAGGAGGTCGTTGTGAAACTTGTCAAGGTGGAGGTGTTCGTGTTATTGAAATGAACTTTTTACCTGATGTACATGTAGAATGTGAAACCTGCCAAGGAAAACGTTTTAATAGAGAAACTTTGGAGATTAGGTACAAAGGAAAATCTATTTCTGATGTATTAGAAATGACAATTAATGAAGCAGTTGATTTCTTTGAATTAATTCCGAAAATACATCGTAAATTAAAAACTATTCAAGATGTTGGTTTAGGCTACATTACCTTAGGACAACGATCTACCACATTATCAGGTGGAGAAGCACAACGTATAAAACTAGCTTCTGAACTTTCAAAAAGAGATACTGGAAATACTTTTTATATTTTAGATGAACCTACTACCGGTTTACATTTTGAAGATATTCGTGTTTTAATGGAAGTACTCAATAAACTAACCAACAAAGGGAATACGGTTTTAATTATTGAACACAATTTAGACGTAATAAAACTTGCCGACTATATTATTGATGTTGGTATGGAAGGTGGAAAAGGTGGTGGAAAAATATTAGTATCTGGAACTCCAGAAAAAGTAGCTAAACATAAAACGAGTTATACCGCTAAATTTTTAAAGAAAGAACTAAAAAAATAAAGTCAAAATAAAAAACAGTCATTACGAACGAAGTGAAGTAATCTCATTATAATTTCACAGATTACTTCAAAAGTAAACTTTCTCGTAATGACGTAAACAAAAACTAACTATAAACAATCATTACGAAAGAAGTGAAGTAATCTTTCTATAACTACAGAGTACTTCAAAAAACATTTTCTAGTAACGACGCTAACAAAGACTTAATAAAAATCGTCATTACGAATGAAATAAAGTAATCTCTCTATAATTACAGACCACTTAAAAAGTTAGTTTTCTCTTACAGACTTTAAACAATTAATATTAATTCAATTGCTCTAACAACTCTTGAGCTTTTTCCTTATTGTAATAGGCTTTGTCAATAATAAGATGCAGCACCTCTTTAGCTTCAGTTAACTTGTTTTGCTTTACCAATGAAAGTGATTTAAACCAATATCCTTTTTGAGCATCAATTAAATCGCTATTTATTAAACTGTCAAGTATTTTTTCAGCACTTATATAATCTTTTAACTCTATATGTGATATTGCTTTATACATATAAACAGCACTATTATTGTTTTTATCTTGTAATAAGCTCTTACCAAAAATCACCAATGCTTTTTTATAGTCTTTGTTTTTAAAACTCTTTTCTGCTTCAATTAAATTAACTTCTGTATCATTATCTCCTCTATTCACAAAAGTAGGAAGCGATGTCTGCGAAACATACTCATTATACAAGTCACCATAATTACTGTTCGGACTTCCAGTATTAAAAAACCTGAACACACCTACCAATAAGGCAATACTTGCTGCTACTGAAATAAAGAATAATGGTCTTATTTTTCCTTTTTTCTTGTTTTTAAAAGCATCACTTCCTTCTTTAATTGTTTTTTCGAAACTCTTAGCTTCAGTACCTTTAAAAAAAGCTTCTATTTCATCAACCTCATCGTTCTCATCTATTGAAAAATTCCACGAATCTTCATTATAAGAATCAAACAACTCTTTTTCAAAATCTACTTTAATTTTAAAATCTTCGTCAGTTTTTAGCCTATCCTCAAAAGCCTTTGTTTCTATTTCTGAAAGTTCGCCTTTAAAATAACGTTCAATTAATATATCTTCTTCCATCATCATACCACTTTTAATTTCATATACCTCACATCTCCCCTAATAAGTTCAGTCAGTTTCTTTTTACACTTAAAAACTCGCTGTCGTATAACTGTTTCAGAGTTATATTCAGTAGTTGCTAAAATTTCTGCATAGGGCACTTTAGCAAAAAAAAGATTTAAAATATTTCTACAATTTTCAGACAACATTCCTAATTTTTCTACAAACAATTCTTGTTTTTTAATTTCCAAATACGACAAGGCAGTATCCCTCTCTTCACTTACCTGTTCAATAACCTCATTATTTGTTACCCTATTTTTTCTTTTATTTAATTCTCTACGCCATAAATTTCTACAAACAGTATACAGAAACCCTTCAAAACTTGACTTTATTTCAAATTTTTCTTTTTTTAATCTAACCGCTATTTGTAGTAAAGCTTTTTGAAAAACATCCTCAGCATCTTCACTATTTCCTTTGTTTTGAAGAACAAATTGCTTTATACCATAAAAACTCTGTTCATAAATTGTTTTTATAACACTTGAATCATTCTTTTCTATAGCTTCTAAAAAAAACTTTCCTTCCATTTTAACTAGTTATCTGACAAAAATAAAAAAATTATATTTGCCCTTGGGTAACATTTGATGTTTTCATAAACATCAAGTTAAGAAAACAAAATATTTATAATCATGAAAAAAAGTAATTTTATTACAAAAACCTTAATTTTATTAGTAGCTATTGTTATTTGTAGTTTTACTACAAAAAAAACACTTTTTAACAATGTAACAAAAAATAGCATTATTAATTTTGTTGAAGAGAAAAAAGAAATACTTCCTAGCGGAGGTGTATTAATTGTATATAATGAAGGTACAACTGAACAAGAAAAAAAAACAATAACTAACTGTATTGGTAAAAGTGATTTACTAAGTATAAAAGCTATTATAAAATGTGCAGAAAACCCTAATGCTGAGATTATATATTTCCAAAGAGGCTTCTCTATTTTTACTCAAGGAGATGATACCACTACAGACGGAGATGACCAACCTCAACTAGGAATAAATCCTCAAGATGTATTTAATGCTATTTCTAATTGTAGTAATGGAAAAGTCTTACTATACTCACTGAATCTAAACTGTTCTGATTCACAAACTTTATCTGGAAGTTTAGCACCAAACCCAGGAAGATAAAATGAAAACAACTCTACTTCTTTTTCTTTTTATCTTTCCTTTTCAAAACACCATTTCTCAATTTAATTATAAGGAAGTTTTAGCTAGAGATAGTTTAAACAAAATTATGGAAGAAGAAGTAGATAATTTATTAAAATCTATTATAATAAAAGACTCTACTTATGCACAAATAGCACATGCTTATTCTTATTTTTTTCATAAAAAAAGAAAAAACTATAAACTAGCTATTAAATATGCACTTATTGAAATAAAAACTTTAGAAGATTTAAATCTTAACTCTAAAGAATATACTAATGCATTATATAATTTAGGTAATTTTTATTACATATCACAACAATACAACAAAGCTATTGAATATTATAATAAAGCCATTAAATCAAATGCATTTCCTAAAAAAATTGCTCAATCATACTGCCAAATAGCTAAGTACCAAAGAATAAAAGGAGATTTCTACATGTCTCTTCAATACTATTTTAAAGGTTTACCTTTGTTAGAGAAATTTGGATCTAAAAAAAGTATAATATTACATTATCTATCATTATCTAATACATGCAATAAATTAAATACTAAAAAAAGTTCAGATATTAATTTTTTTTATCTGAAGAAAGCTGATAGTATCCTCACAAAACTACCTAAATCAAAAATAAAAAATAAAATGCGGTTTGATTTAAACAACTATTTCGCTATACTTTATACAAATGAATATAAATATAACTTTCAAAAAGCTAAAAATTATTACTTAAATAACCTAAACGAGAGTTTTAAAACAGGTATTAAAAGAAATATTGCTATTTCTAATTTAAACTTAGGAGAACTTTATTTAAACGAAAAAAAAGATAGCTGTCTTTATTTTTTTAAAAAAAGTATAGAATATGATTCTATTAATAAACTATACATACATGATACCTATAAAAATATAGCTTCTTTTTACATCTATAAAAAAGATTTTTCAGGAGCATTAAAAAACATACAAAAATCAATAAACTATAATTTTAAAGTAAAGGAGAACAACTTAATAAAACATCTAAGTAATAATAAAATATTAAACACTTTAGATAAAAACACAATTCGAAATTCTTTAAAAACCAAAACAGAAATTCTTATACAGCTTTATAATACTACTCAAAATAAAGAATATTTACAAAAAGCAATTGACAATGTACAACTCACCAATAAAATAGTAAACATTCTCATTAATTATAGTACAGAAGCTAACACAAAATACTTGTGGCGAAAAGAAATTTCAGAAACATTTAATTTAGGTATTTATTCAGCTTATTTATTAAACGATTCAAAATTAATGTTTGAGTTAATGGAAAAAAATAAAGCTTTTTTATTAGCGTTAAATATTAATGAAAATATAAAACTCACCAATTTACCTGATGAAGTTTCAAAAAAAAATAACGTATTTAAAAAAGATATTTTTCAGTTAGAAAGTGAAACAGAAATACATAAAGCTTCAAAGAAAAAAGATTCTTTATTTGATTTAAAAGTAAGCTACCAAAACTTTAAAGACTCTATTCAAAAAATATACCCGCAGTTTAGTAATCAAAACAACGAAATTCAACAAGTTTCTTTTAATCAAGTAAAAAGTAACTTACATAAAAACGATATTAAACTATACTATACACTAAATACTAGTAACGTAGATGCTAATAAGCAATCAATGTTAGGGCTACTAATTGCTAAGAACAAGGATATTCATTTTAAAATAAAAAATATTGATAGCGTTTTATTAGGGATTACTGAATACAAAAAACTAATTTCAAAACCAATTACTCAAAAACAAGAGTTAGCACGTTTTAAAAAGGTTTCGTATTCACTCTATAACCAGTTATTTCCTACTAAAGAAATTAAAGATCTTATTAAAAATAAAAATATTAGTATTGTTAGTGATGTTTCTCTAGAAAACATTCCTTTTGAAGCTTTTAATACTAGTAGCACTGGTTTACAGTATTTAGTAAACGATTGTAATATTAGCTATACTTACTCTAGCTCATTTTCTGAGTTTAATAAAAGTAGAGATAGAAAAACAAATAAAGACGTTGTTGTTTTCGCTCCTGTTAATTTTAAAAACACCGAATTATTATCTTTAGAGAATACAGAAAAAGAAGCTGCTATTATTTCAAATTTAATAGACGGAGATAGTTTTACAAACAGTAATGCTACAAAAGAAAATTTTGTTCGTAAAACGAGTAATGCTAAAATCATCCATTTAGCAACACATGCTACTGCTACTAGCAATCCGAGCATTCAGTTTTTTAATGATAATTTAAAGTTACACGAACTCTACACCTACAAAAACAACGCTGATTTAGTTGTTTTAAGTGCCTGTGAAACCAATATTGGAGAGTTAAAACAAGGTGAAGGTGTTTTAAACTTAGCTAGAGGTTTCTTTCATTCTGGAGCTAATGCCGTGGTTTCTTCTACTTGGAAAATTAATGACGCTAGCTCTTCATACATCATGAAAGAGTTTTATACAAATTTAAAAAACAAACAATCAAAGTCTGAAGCGCTTAATAATGCGAAACGTACCTACTTAAAAAATCATAGCCTATCAGAACAGTCTCCTTATTATTGGGCTTCATTTGTATTAATTGGTGATACTTCTCCTGTTTTTACTACTAATTATTTTTATTATGTAGGTATTCTTTTTATTATTGGTTTATTGTTGTTTTTCTATTTTAGGAGAAGAAATAAATCACAATAACAGATAAAAATTGCTATTTAAAACCAACACATATAGAATACAGCTTTTTATTGTTACTTTATTGTTTTTCCTTCAAACAGTAAATGCTCAATACGCATATACTGATATTATTGAAAAAAGTAAATCTATAAATTTCACTGAAAAAAAAGTAGATAGTATATTAGACTCAATAATGATAAAAGACATTGAATATGCAAAAATAGCTCATAATTTTTCATTCTTTTTTAACAAAAAAAAGAAAAACTATGAGCTAGCTATAAAATACGGTAAAATCGAAGTGAAGATTTATGATAGTTTAAAAATAAATAATAAACAATACACAAACGCCCTATACAACTTAGGTAAATTTCACACAAAAATAAATGATTTTGATAATGGTATTAAGTATCACAAAAAAGCCATACAATCAAATTCTTACCCTTTAAGAAAAGCCCAAAGCTATTGTTACATAGGTTCTATATATTTTAAAAAGGGAGAGTATTATAAATCCAACAACCATTATTTAAAAGGCATTCCATTACTAGAAAAGTACTCGACAAAGAAAAATTTAATTGGTCATTGCATTGATTTTACAACCACTTGTATTAAAATAAATACTAAAAAGAGTATTGAAATTGGTCTTTTTTACCTAAAAAAAGCTGATAGTCTAGCCCAAAATTCACCAACATTAAATATAGACAATAGAACAATCTATACTATAAATGTTGCTATAGCCAACCTATATTCATTAAAACCCAAACACAATTTTAGAAAATCTAAATCCTATTATTTTAAAAGCTTACAAAATGCTTATAAAGAAAATAATGACGATTATATATCTCTCTCTTATTTGAATTTAGGTGAATTATATTTAAAAGCGAACAATGATAGCTGTATGTTCTATTTAAATAAAAGCATAAAACACAACTTTATGAATAAAAACTACATGCTTTATATTCATAAAAACATTGCTACACATTACTATTCTAGGAAGGAATACAAAAATACCTTAATTCACATTAAAAAATCATTAAATCATGGGTTTAACGTTAAAAAAAATAAAGAAATAACCTCACTAACTCTTAATCAAATTATTACTACAAATGATAAAACACCTCTTATAAGAGCTTTAAAAATAAAAACGGAAACTCTTTTAAACCTATACAATACTAAGCAAGAAAAAGAATACTTACAAAAAGCAATTGACAATGTTCAGTTAACAAACAAAATAATCTCTATTATAATTAATTATAGTACAGAAGCTAATACAAAATACTTGTGGCGAAAAGAAATTTCAGAAACATTTAATTTAGGTATTTATTCAGCTTATTTATTAAATGATTCTAAATTAATGTTTGAGTTGATGGAAAAAAATAAAGCTTTTTTATTAGCATTAAATATTAATGAGAATATAAAACTCACCAATTTACCGGATGAAGTTTCAAGAAAAAATAATTTATTTAAAAAAAATATTTTTCAATTAGAAAGTGAAACAGAAATACACAAAGCTTCGAAGAAAAAAGATTCTTTATTTGATTTAAAAGTAAGCTACCAGAACTTTAAAGACTCTATTCAAAAAATATACCCGCAGTTTAGTAATCAAAATAACAACATTAAACACGTTTCTTTTAATCAAGTAAAAAGTAACTTACATAAAAACGATATTAAACTATACTACACACTAAACACTAGTAACGTAGATGCTAATAAACAATCAATGTTAGGGCTACTAATTGCTAAGAACAAGGATATTCATTTTAAAATAAAAAATATTGATAGTGTTTTATTGTACATTACTGAATACAAAAAACTAATATCAAAACCGCTTACACAAAAACAAGAACTAGCACGTTTTAAAAAAGTTTCATATTCACTCTACAACCAATTATTTCCTAATAAAGAAACTAAAGAAATTATTAAAAATAAAAATATTAGTATTGTTACTGATGTTTCCTTAGAAAACATTCCTTTTGAAGCTTTTAATACTAGTAGCACTGGTTTACAGTATTTAGTAAACGATTGTAATATAAGTTATAGCTACTCTAGCTCTTTTTCTGGGTTTAATAAAAATAGAGTTAGAAAAACAAATAAAGACATTGTTGTTTTTGCTCCTGTTAATTTTAAAAACACTGAATTATCATCCTTAAAGAACACAGAAAAAGAAGCTGCTGTTATTACTAATTTAGTAGGTGGAGATAGTTTTACAAACAGTAATGCTACAAAAGAAAATTTTGTTCGTAAAACGAGTAATGCTAAAATCATCCATTTAGCAACACATGCTACTGCTACTAGCAATCCGAGCATTCAGTTTTTTACTAATGATTTAAAATTACATGAACTATATACCTATAAAAACAATGCTGATTTAGTTGTTTTAAGTGCCTGTGAAACCAATATTGGAGAGTTAAAACAAGGTGAAGGTGTTTTAAACTTAGCTAGAGGTTTCTTTCATTCTGGAGCTAATGCCGTGGTTTCTTCTACTTGGAAAATTAATGATGTTAGTTCTTCTTTCATTATGAAGGAGTTTTATACTAATTTAAGAAACAAACAATCAAAAACAGAAGCGCTTAACAATGCCAAACGCGCCTATTTAAAAAATCATAGTTTATCAGAGCAATCTCCTTATTATTGGGCTTCTTTTGTATTAATTGGAGATACTTCTCCTGTTTTTACTACTAATTATTTTTATTATATTGGTATTGTTTTAATAATTGGTTTATTGGTGTTTTTCTATTTCAAAAGAAAATAAAAATACTAAATGAGTGTTAAACCTTTATTTCAAAATTAACTTTCAAAAAAGTTAAAGTATAAAAAACTATATTTGTGAATAGATAGTATTTGATGTCCCTTAAACATCAAATTAAGAAAACAAAATCTTTCTAATCATGAAAAAAAGTACTTTTATTTACAAAGGGCTACTTCTTTTAGTTGCATTTATTACATGTAGTTTTATTGCAGAAAACAACCAATTTAAAAACTCTACATCCTTAATTAAAAATAGTGAAGTTAGTATTCCTATAAGAACATTTGAACTTTTAGTTGTTTATACTCCTGGAACCTCTTTTGCTGAAAGATTACAAAAAAGAGAGTGTATTCGAGTAACACTACAAAATAATAATGTTAAGGGTTTATGGTATAATATTTCAAGTATTGTTCCATGCCCATCTAATCCTTATGCCGAAGTAATCAAATTTCGAATATTTGATCCTAAAGAAAATGATAAAGCTGTTGCTGACGATGATGATGAAGAAAAACCTAATGGCAAAAGTACACACAACTATATCAATTTTTCAGCGTACAATAAAATATTTAATGATTGTGGAGTTTCAGTTTCTACAAACACTAATTGTGGCAGTAATAATAATCAAGGTGGTAATGGTTTTATTCAGTTAAAAATAAATGACTTATAAACACCTAAGACTAATTTCACTAATACTTATAGTCTTTTGCAATCAAAAGACTATAAGTCAACATAGTTATAAAGAAATTGTAGCTTTAAGTAGTAAAATAGATTTTTCTGAAAAAAAAATCGACAGCATACTTTCTACAGTCAAAATAAAGGATGCGAAATACGCTCAAATTGCCCATAACTTTTCTTTTTTTCATAATAAAAAAACCAAAAACTACAACCTTGCTATAAAATATGGTAAAATTGAAGTGTCTATTTTAGATAGCTTAAAATTAGTCAATAAAAAACACACCAATGCTTTATACAACATAGGTAAATTTTACCTCAAGAAAAAACAATATCAACAAGCTATAATTTACTTTACAAAAGCTATTAATTCAAATAATTACCCCAAAAGGGTGGCTCAATCTTATTGTGAAATAGGAAATTGTTATGACAAAAAAGGAGAATATTATAAATCTATTGACTTTTTTTTAAAAGGTATTCCCTTATTAGAGAAATACGGATCAAAAAGAAGTGTGTTGGTTCAGTGTGTAAGACTTTCAAACTGTTGTTATAAAATAAATACACAAAAAAGTACCGATTTAGGGCTTTTTTATTTAAAAAAAGGAGATAGTTTAATCAAAAACAATAAGGACATAAAATTCAGAAGTAAAACTAAAAACTTCTTATTCACTGCCTTGGCTAACTTATACTCTAACTCATTTAAGAAAAAAATCAATAAAGCTAAAAACTATTACTTAAGAGTATTAAACAATGCATTAATTAAAAAAGACTCAGGGTCTATTGCGAATACCTATATGAATTTAGGAGAGTTATATTTAGATACAAGAAACGACAGCTGTGTTTACTTTTTAAATAAAAGCATTAAATATGACCTCACAGAAAAAGTCTATTTAAACGAAACGTATAGAAATTTAGCAACATTTTACAAAAGAAAATTCAACTACAATAAAGCTCTTTCTCATATTGAAAAAGCTATATTTTATAACTTTGAAGATGTTAAAAACAGACAAATTAACTCACTTACAATAAACCAAATACTAAACACTTATAATAAAAGATCGGTTCTTCTTTCTCTAAAAACCAAAACAGAGATTCTTTTACAATTATACAATTCTACACAAGAAAAAGAATATTTACAAAAATCTATTGACAATGTCCAGCTTACCAATAAAATAGTAAACATTCTCATTAGTTATAGTACAGAAGCAAATACCAAGTATTTATGGAGAAAAGAAATTTCTGAAACATTTAATTTAGGTATTTATACTGCTTATTTATTAAATGATTCTAAGTTAATGTTTGAGTTAATGGAAAAAAACAAAGCTTTTTTGTTAGCGTTAAACATTAATGAAAATATAAAACTCACCAACCTTCCTGATGAAGTTTCTATTAAAAACAACGTATTTAAAAAAGATATTTTTCAATTAGAAAGTGAAACAAACACTTATAAAGCTTCAAAGAAAAAAGATTCTTTATTTGACTTAAAAGTAAGCTACCAGAATTTTAAAGACTCTATTCAAAAGATATATCCCCAATTTAGTAATCAAAACAAGGATATTCAACAAATTTCTTTTAATCAAGTAAAAAGTAACTTAAATAAAAACGATATTAAACTCTACTATACATTAAATACTAGTAATGTAGATTCTAACAAGCAATCAATGTTGGGACTACTAATTGCTAAAAACAAGGATATTCGTTTTAAAATAAAAAATATTGATAGTGTTTTATTAGGGATTACTGAATACAAAAAACTTATTTCAAAACCAATTACTCAAAAACAAGAACTAGCACGTTTTAAAAAAGTTTCATATTCACTCTACAACCAGTTATTTCCTAATAAAGAAACTAAAGAAATTATTAAAAATAAAAATATTAGTATTGTTACTGATGTTTCTCTAGAAAACATTCCTTTTGAAGCGTTTAATACTAGTAGCACTGGTTTACAGTATTTAGTAAACGATTGCAATATTAGCTATACTTACTCTAGCTCATTTTCTGAGTTTAATAAAAATAGAGATCGAAAAACAAATACAGACATTGCTGTTTTTGCTCCTGTTAATTTTAAAAACACTGAATTATCATCCCTAGAAAAAACAGAAAAAGAAGCTGCTGTTATTTCTAATTTAATAGGTGGAGATAGCTTTACAAACAGTAATGCTACAAAAGAGAATTTTGTTCGTAAAACTAGTAATGCTAAAATCATTCATTTAGCAACACATGCAAATGCATCTAACAATCCTAGCATTCAGTTTTTTACTAATGACTTAAAGTTACATGAACTATACACCTATAAAAACAACGCTGACTTAGTTGTTTTAAGTGCTTGTGAGACTAATATTGGAGAATTAAAACAAGGTGAAGGTGTT
Organism: Tenacibaculum sp. MAR_2010_89; assembly: GCF_900105985.1. Lineage (NCBI taxonomy): Bacteria > Pseudomonadati > Bacteroidota > Flavobacteriia > Flavobacteriales > Flavobacteriaceae > Tenacibaculum > Tenacibaculum sp. MAR_2010_89. Next base: position 429,334 of record NZ_FNUB01000004.1, read on the forward strand.
TTAAACTTGGCTAGAGGTTTCTTTCATTCTGGGGCCAATGCGGTGGTTTCTTCAACGTGGAAAATTAATGACGCTAGCTCTTCATACATCATGAAAGAGTTTTACTCCAATTTAAAAAACAAAGAATCAAAATCTGAAGCGCTTAATAATGCGAAACGTACCTATTTAAAAAACCATAGTTTATCAGAACAATCTCCATACTACTGGGCTTCTTTTGTTTTAATTGGAGACACTTCTCCTGTTTTTACTACTAATTACTTACTCTACATTCTTCCTATTTTACTGGGTTTATTTATCATTTTTATTTTTTTTCAAAAAAAAGGGTAACATAAATTAAAGTATTGAACACTATAGAAAATGATCTATATTTTGAAAAATACTTTAAACCAATTTGAGCAAAGTTTATTAAATAAAATCTCTTTTCTTTTTTTAGAATCGAACTTATTTAATAACGTTATAGACCGGCCAATCTTTATACGAATCAATTGATTTAAAAAATTAAAACCATCATTATTTGAATCTGAAGGTAGTCCGTTAATATTTTGTTCTCATTAAACAGTAAAAATTGACTACCTCTTTTCAAATACTAAAAATACTAATGAAAAAGGATTACAAAAAAGAAAAACACTAAAATCAAAATCTATGAGAAAAAAAAATTAAAACAGTCGGGGGAAAATTGCTTAAAAGAAAAAATGAAAACAAGTACATCAGTTTAAATGAAAAAGAATAGTTGATTTAATTAATCTATCGGGGGAAAATTGCTAAAAGAAAAAATGAAAACAAATATATCAGCTTAAATGAAAAAGAAAAGTTGATAATATTAATCTGTCGGGGGAAATTGCTTAAAAGAAAAAAATGAAAACAAGTATATCAGCTTAAATGAAAAAGAAGAGTTGATTAAATGTATCTGTCGAGGGAAAATTACTTAAAAGAAAAAAATGAAAACAAGTATATCTGCTTAAATGAAAAAGAAGAGTTGATTAAATGTATCTATCGGGGGAAAATTGCTTAAAAGAAAAAATGAAAACAAGTATATCAACTTAAATGAAAAAGAAAAGTTGATATTATTATTCTGTCGGGGAAAAATTGCTTAAAAGAAAAAATGAAAACAAGTATATCAGCTTAAATGAAAAAGAAGAGTTGATATTATTATTCTGTCGGGGAAAATTACTATGAAAGAACAAAAATCATTAATACAATTCTAAGAAAAGAATACTATTTATTATAACTGTTGTATTGTATTGCTAGAAAAAGAGTTGGCTTTAACCAACTCTTTTATTTTCAAATAATCTAAGAACCTATATTGTAAATTTCTTTTCCCTTTTATTTTAAAATCATTACTAATGAACTAGCTGTAGAAACATTAAAATTTGGTGGTAAATAACTTCCCCTACCATTATTATTTAAAATTAATCCATCAGTATACAATCCTGTATTGTACATATTCCATAAACATATCAATTTTTCATTAGCTATTAAATAGTCAGAAAGGTTTTGAATATTATCAATATAAATATTTTTATTTGGAAAGTTCAATTCCCATTTATTTAATTCTATTATCTCAATTAAATATTGATGATAATACATTTGAGCATCTAGTATGCCTCCCCATTTTAATGGGTCAGGGCTTGTTGATGATTCTACTGGTGGGTTTGGCCCTCCAGACATAGGGTCTAAGTGCCAATTATATGCATTAAATTGTTCATGAAAAGCAACTTCAAACGGGTTAGAATCAACAACATTTGAATCCATTATGTCAATTAAATTTATACTTGTCAGTTTTGGATCTTTAATTAGTTCGTAAAAATAATCTCTTGCATATTTGTTCTCAATCAATGTTTTACCTATTAAAAACGAAGTCATATACATTAACTTAACTTTTTCATCTACTGCATCATCTGATATTTCTATAGGATCAATAGCTCCTCCACCTCGTCTTCCTTTTTCCATTTTTTCAATCGCATCTATTGTTTCATTTTCAGAACAAGAAACACAAAGTACTAAAACAAAACAAAATAATTTTAAAAATTTCATAAATAACTTTTTTAATATTTCTTGGCACAAAAATACAAAGGAATTAGACCTCTGTATTATTTAGTTCAAATTCGTTGTACTTGAATTCAAATTCGCTTTTAACTTATTAGAAAAGATTTTTTAATACCATGTCTTTTCTTCTAGTAGCTACAGGTATTTGCTCTCCTGTTTTTGTAACAAGAAACCCTTCGTTTGTATATTTAGTTATGTAGGCTTTGTTTACTATAAAAGATTGATGGCATTTAATAAATCTCTTTTTATCAAGTAATTCTTCAACTTTTTTCATAGGCTTTGAAATAACAATACTCTCCTCAAAAAGATAGAAGGTTGTATAATTCCCTTCTGATTTACAATATAAAATATCATCAAATGAAACTAAGTGTTGTGTATCTAATGTTTTTAAAACAATTTTATGATGCTCTCCTTCTCTATAATAATGATTTGCAATTGTAATAGAATTACTCAACGTATTCTCTTTCTGTATGGTATTTACTGCCTTTTTTACAGCCTCAACAAATTCATCATCATCAATAGGCTTTAATAAATAATCCAAAGCTCCCAAACGGATTGCTTTTATAGCATGAGAATCAAACCCCGTTACAAAAATTATCTTGAAATTTATCTCCTCTAACGATGATAAAATATCAAAGCTTGTACCATCCCCAAGATCAACATCCATAAATACTAACTGAGGCTGGTATCTTTTTATTTTTTCAATCCCTTCTTTTACTGAGATTGCTTCGTCAATAATAAATAATTCATTTTGAAAATCTTGAAATACTCTTTTCTTTAGATTTTCTCTAACATGCCTCTCGTCTTCTATAATTAATGTTTTTAACATTTTAAAGTATATTATATGGAATTTTTAATTCGACCTTGGTTCCTCTGCTACCTTTTCCTAACTCTTTTTTATTTACAACAGTAATTCCTTCTCCTGTCATTTTCTTTAAAAAATCGTCTATCAACTTAACCGAAGATCTTTTATCAACATTATTCTCATCAATTCCTATACCATCATCATCAATAATACAACAAATATACTTTTCATTAAAAATAAGTTTAATAATAAGGTTTCCAGTAGTTTCAGTTTTTCCAAATCCATGAATTATTGCATTCTCTACAAAAGGCTGCAGTAGCATTGGTGGTATAAATACCTCATCTTCAGCTCCAATAGTATTATCTATTAAAAAATTAAATCTTTCAGGAAATCTAAATTGTTGTAATTCAATATAATCTTGTAGTGATTGAAGTTCATCTTCAATAGGTACGTAGTCTTTAGTTGAATTTTCAAATATTGTTCGTAATAGTCTTGAAAATTTTTGAATATATTTTATAGATTTCGGACTATCTTCTTCAATGCTATTTTTAATCAAACTTAAACTATTAAATGTAAAATGAGGATTCATTTGAGAACGCAGTAACCGTTGGTGCAATAAGAAGTTTTGCTGTTCTATCTTAAACTTCCTTTGTCTAAAAAAATATAAAACCAACACTCCTATCATTATTCCAAATAACAATAAAGCAATTAAAACATATTGATTTCTTTCATACTTAAGATTTTGTATTTCAATTTTTTTCTTTTCCTTCTCTAAAACAATCTTATTTTTATATAGTTCTTTTTGTGTTTCCAACTCGCTATTAACTCTATTTGCATAATTTTTTTCCTGATATGCATAAATAGAATCTAATTGAGAAGTAACCTCTCCTATATCTTTATTTTTTTTATAAAGAATTTCTAAATTAGTTTTCAAGGCGTCTCTTTGATTAATATGATCAATATTATTTAACCCTAAGTAGAATATAGAATCTACATACTTTTTAGCTAGATCTATTTTCTTTAATTTAATATATGATTTAGAAATACTTACGTAGTTATTGGCATTTCTTGTTCCTGAAAGATGTATAGGTAATTTTTTTGAAAAAGTTAACGCATTACTATATGCTAAAATTGCTTTATTATACAAGTTACTGTTAAAATAATAATAACCTAATGTGGCATATAACTCATACTTTACTTCTGTTCTTAAATAAGACTCGTGTTTTACAACTTCAGTCAACTCTCTAATTGCCCTTTTGGGGCTTCCTAAACTACTATAAATACTAGACCTCCCTATTTTAGTCAAAACATAATTAGAAGAATCTTTAACTTTTAAAAACATAGCTGCGGCAGAATCATTTGCTTTTAAAGCTTTATCATATTCCTTTAATTTTGCTTTTACTTTTTGCCTAAATCGATAAACAGAAGCCTTATTTTTATAATCATACTCATTTAATAACGTGAATAGTTTCTCATTAACTCCCTCAGCATTCAGATAATCTTCCTTATAACTATAATAAGTTAGCGACAGAGCCCTAAAATATGATACTTCTCTGTCATTTTTTATTCTATTTTTTGTAAAAGAAGTTGCGTCTTTTAAATCCTCAATAGCTAAATCATGCTTTTTTAATCGATTATTAAACCTCGATGAAATATAGGAGAATTCAGCTTTTAAAGAATCTGATATTCCTTCTTTAGAAACTCCCTTAAGCTTCTCTAAATAAAACGCTAAGGAATCTTGTGATAATCCAATAGCAATTTTATCATTAAAATAACTTGGTAACTTTTTAAATATCACTTTATCCTGTTTTTTAAAACAACCCATTGCAATTAAAAAACATATTACTACAATTATTTTTTTCATACTTACCTATAAACAACTCAACAAAGCTAGTTATTTCTTTATTAACACTCAGTTTAATAACTTTTGAGTTAGCAATCACTCTGTATCAGTAGAGAGTTCATCCATTTTGTTACAATCAACATTTATAATTCACCAAACAATTATTCAAAAAAACAGATTATTATCAAAGCACCTCAATTATGAATTAATACCTCACAAATATGAATTGACTTACATAGATACTTATTTCTTCTATAACTTCGTAAACAACTCACCTCCTTTATTGAAAAAGGATTTGTAAGAAACCAACTACAATTTGTTAACTATTTATGGGGAATACATTAATAAACATAGTACAACAACTTCTTAAAAGAAATCGAATTCCTTTTGATAAGGAAGAATTAGCATTTCAAATACAAAGCCATCCATCGTATCCTAGTTTACACGCTATAACAGGAGTGTTAGATCATTTTAATATAGAAAATGTAGCAGCAGATGTTCCTGTTAACTCAGAAACACTAGAGCAATTACCTTCTTGTTATATCGTACAAGTAAATGATAGTACTGGACAGAACTTAACTGTAGTTGAAAAAAAGAAAAGTGATTATATTTTATATACCACAGAAGGCAAAAAAGAAAAGATATCAGAAGAAGAGTTTTTAAAGAAGTTTACAGGGATTATAGTAGCTGTTGAGAAAACAGATACGATACAAACTAGTAAAAAAACTAGTAAGATTCCTCAATATGTAGGTTTTGGAATCATAAGTATGTTAGCAGTTTTCTTAGTGTTAAAAACAACTGGTTCAGTTTTTAGTATTTCTCATTTATTGCTATCTATAGTAGGAATTGTGGTTAGTGTAGCTATCGTAAAACAAGAATTAGGCTTGCAAACTTCTATTGGCGATGCTTTTTGTTCTGGAGCAGATGATAAAAAAGATTGTGATGCAGTTCTTACTTCAAAAGGCGCAGAAATAATAAAAGGGTATAAACTAAGCGACTTCAGTATTTTATACTTTTCAACATTAACCCTTTTAACCTTTTTAGAAATAGCCACACCAGCTGTTTCTTATACAATAAGTTTAGTCGCCATTCCTATAACATTATACTCTATTTACTATCAATATGCAGTAGTAAAAAAATGGTGCTTATTATGTTTGAGTATTGTTGGTTTATTATGGGTACAAGCATTAATTCCTGTACTAACAAATACTTATATTTCTAGCTTTGTGCCTAGTGATTATGTTGTTTTAGCAATTATAGGAACAAGTACATGGTTGGGATGGAGTTATGTAAAACCTCTTATCTCTGAAGTAACAGAATTACGAAAAGAAAAAATAGAAGGAGTTAAATTTAAAAGAAACTACACTTTGTTTGAAGGTATGCTAAATAAATCCCCTCAAAGAAATACAACATTTGATAAAAACCAAGAGATTGTTTTTGGAAATCCGACCTCAAATTTAGAAATAGTTGTTGTAACCAATCCTTTTTGTGGTCATTGTAAACCAGTTCATAAACAAGTAGATGAGATTTTACATAAATATAATGATTCGGTTAAAATAAGAATACGTTTTAATATAAACACTGAAGATAAAAGTGGTAATGCAGTAAAAATAACTAGTCGATTATTAGAGCTCTATAACAACAATAAACAAAAAGAATGTTTAGAAGCTATGAGTGAGATTTATGAAGATGGTAATGTTGATTTATGGTTAAAGAAGTGGGGAGCGACTAATAATAGTGACTACTTTTTATCTGAATTAGAAAGAGAAAAAGAATGGTGTAAAAACAATGCTATTAATTTCACTCCAGAAATTTTAATAAATGGAAGATCATTTCCAAAAGAATACAATAGATCAGACTTAATTTTCTTCATCGAAGAACTAGAAGAAAATAGCCAAACAATAATGAGTAAAATATAAGAACATATTCTCTCGCGAAGAATAGACATAATCGGTGAATGTCTTAAAATGATCACCGCTAAAAACAACTTTAATTATGAAAAAATCAATTTTAAATTTAGGGAAAGCTCTAAATAAAGCGGAACAAAAACAAGTAAGTGGTGGTAGAAAACAATGTGACACAAATTTTGATCGCATATGTGAAGATTTTGGGAGACAATGTGCTGAATCATACTGTCGTTTATTTTTTATACTTAATTAAAAATTATGAAAAAATCGATTTTAAACTTAGGGAATACTTTAAATAAAAAAGAACAAAAACAAATTAACGGAGGTAAATGGAGAGCGTGTTCATCGATAGAGATAGCTGCTGGTTGTTACCATATTAGAACTGGTTGTTTTTGCCCTATAAGTTCTTTTTAATTCATCATAAAACAAGTTCAAAAACAACATCATTATGAAGAAATCAATTTTAAACTTAGGAAATGCTTTAAATAATGTAGAGCAAAAAGAAATTAACGGAGGGCGTCGTCCTAAATACATCTGTAATGCTGATGGACCAATAGTAGTTTGTACTTTTCCACAAACATGTACTTTAGGTAATAATGGATGGTATTGTAGTTAAAATAAAAACAAATTATGAAAAAATCAATTTTAAATTTAGGAAATGCTTTAAATAAAATAGAGCAAAAAGAAATTAACGGGGGTAGAAAATTCTGTACAAGCCATGCACAGTGTCCTGCTAACCAATGTTGTCAATCACCTCCTACTTCAAGTAGTGGAGTATGTGGAGCTGCAAATAATGGTCAAGGTTTATGCAATGGGCAATTACCTTTTGAAGATGTACCATTTGGAGAAATACCAATGTTTTAACTTAAAAGGGCTGTATTTAGCCCTTTTTTTATTTTAACAAAAAATGAGTGCTATAATCATTCTCTTATTAACAATACTAAAATTTTTATTTATGAAAGAATCAATTTTGAACTTAGGAAGTGCTTTAAATAAAACAGCGCAAAAACAAATTAATGGAGGTAAAAAAAATTGTAATACACATAATGATTGCGGACCAGGAGCTTGCTGTAATACTTCAAGATTTTGTCAACTTTTTGGAGCTCCAAATTCAGGCGGGCTTTTATGTGATGGCTCTTTATTAATTTTTTAAGAATACTTATTTAAAAGACACCTATAATTACAAAAAAATGATTTTCACATAACTTTTATTTAAATCTTATGTGAAAATCAAATTATTCAATAAAAAATTAACTTCTTGTATAAGTATATATAAAGGATTAAATTGCAACGGCTTCCTAATTTATAGATGTAAAAATTGCTACGATAAATAGAGCTATTAAAATGTAGAACATAAAAAGTTTTCACTTTATATTTAAGAAGAGAACTATTAAAATAATTAAATTTTTCATTTGAAGAAATTTCCAAATTATAAGCAAACCGAGGCAAAAGATTGTGGCCCAACGTGTATAAAAATAATTGCAAAGCATTATGGTAAAACAATCAACACACAACAACTAAGAAAACTAAGTGAAACAACCCGAGAGGGAAGTAGTTTATTAGGTTTGAGTGAGGCAGTTGAATCTATGGGGTTTAAATCTTTAGGAATTAAACTTGCTTTTAGCAAACTTAGAGAAGCTCCATTACCTTGTATTATTCATTGGAATAAAAACCATTATGTGGTTCTTTATAAAATAAAGAAAAATACTGTATACGTATCGGACCCTGCTCATGGACTTATTACTTTTACTAAAGAAGAGTTTATTCAACATTGGATAGGAAACAATGCTGATGAAAATACAGAAGAAGGAATAGCTTTACTAGTTGAACCTACTCCTAGGTTTTATCAAGAAGAATTTGAAGAAGATGAAAAATTTGGGTTCTCATTTATATTCAAATATCTTTTCAAATATAAAAAATTCATCATCCAACTTATTATTGGGTTATTAGCTGGTAGTTTATTACAATTAATCTTACCCTTTTTAACACAGAGTGTGGTTGATGTTGGTATAAAAAATCAAGATCTTAACTTTGTGTATTTAATATTATTTGCACAACTATTTTTATTTGTAGGAAAAGCCTCTTTAGAAATAATACGTAGTTGGATTTTATTGCATTTAAGTACTCGTATTAATATCTCGTTAATCTCTGACTTTTTTATCAAACTAATGAAACTTCCTATTTCTTATTTTGATGTAAGAATGACTGGAGATTTATTACAACGGATTAATGACCACAAACGTATAGAACGAATTTTAACTACCTCTTCATTAACGGTGTTATTTTCATTCTTTAACCTTATTATTTTCAGTTTAGTTTTAGGGTTTTATAGCCTACAAATATTTGGCGTATTTGTTTTAGGAAGTGTTTTGTATTTTGGTTGGGTTTTGTTTTTCTTCAAAAAAAGGAAGGAACTAGATTATAAACGATTTTCACAAGTTAGTCAAGAACAAAGTAAAGTTATTGAGCTGATAAATGGAATGCAAGAAATTAAACTTCATAATGCAGAAAGACGAATGCGTTGGAACTGGGAGTATGTTCAAGCTCGTTTATTTAAAGTAGCTACCAAAAGTTTAGCATTAGAACAAACCCAAAGTGTAGGATCAAACTTTATCAATGAATTAAAAAATATGTTCATTACCATTTTATCTGCCAAATTAGTAATTGATGGGCAAATTACTTTAGGTATGATGATGGCTATTAGTTATATCGTTGGGCAATTAAATGGTCCTATTGTTCAATTAATCAATTTTATGAGAGATGTGCAAGATGCACAAATATCTATCGATAGATTAGGAGAAATTCATAATATGGAAGATGAGGAAAAGCCTGAAGATGAAAAAGTAACTCATATCCCAGAAAAAGAACCTATAAAACTTAACAATATATCTTTTAGATATACAGGAGGTTTGGAACCTGTATTAAAAGATTTATCCTTAGAAATTCCTGCCAATAAAACCACTGCTATAGTTGGGGTTAGTGGAAGTGGAAAAACAACCTTAATGAAATTATTACTTGGTTTTTACCAAGTAGATACTGGAGATATAAGTATAGGAAACTTTAATTTAAAAAATATTTCTCAAAAAGAATGGAGAAGAAACTGTGGAGTAGTAATGCAGGAGGGGTATATTTTTAATGATTCCATCGCAAAAAACATCGCTGTTGGAGAGGATTATGTAGATAAGGAGAAATTAGCACATGCTATAAACGTAGCCAATATAGCTGATTATATAGAGGGTTTACCTTTAGGATACAACACAAAAATAGGTAGTGAAGGAAACGGGCTTAGTACAGGGCAAAAACAACGATTACTAATTGCACGATCAGTATATAAAAATCCAAAGTTTTTGTTTTTTGATGAAGCGACTAGTGCATTAGATGCAAATAATGAGAAAGTAATTATGGGGAAACTGAATGAGTTTTTCTCTAATAAAACCGCAGTAGTTATTGCACATAGATTAAGTACTGTTAAAAATGCGCATCAAATAGTAGTGCTAGAAAAAGGAAAAATTATAGAAAAAGGAACACATCAGGAATTAATAGCATTAAAAGGAAGCTACCATCACCTAGTTAAAAATCAACTAGATTTAGGTAAATAAAATATAAAAACGTCATAACGAGGAATGAAATAACGAAGTTATCTCTTTAAAATTAGATCACTCCATTGGTCATGACAAAAATATTCTCTCGCGAGGAATAGACATATACCTTGAATGTCTTAAAATGATCAAGGGTTTAATAAATCAATTAAATCTTTTTAAAATGAAAAAATCAATTTTAAATTTAGGAAAAACCATAAACAAAGCTGAACAAAAACAAATTAATGGAGGACGAAGAGCTTGCTCTCCTTTCTTTTTCTGTGCTTTTGACTGTGAAGATGGAGACGCTTGCGCTGTTCCAAATGGAATGGGTGGTGCCAACAGAGGTACAATAGTTAACGGACAATGTTGTTTATAAAAGAATAAAAATTGTTTTTTATAACAATAATTCCTTACAAATAGTAAAATTCCGACAGCTAACCAAACTAAAATAATTAGGTGTTTTATTACAATTAGGTGAAATAAAAAGCAATTACAATTCAATAATTAAACTATTAAAAATCAATACAGGTTCTCATATAAGAATCTGTATTGATTAAAATTTAAATATATGCCAGAAAATAATCAAGACATAGAAATACGAAGTGAAGAAGTACAAGAAATATTAAGTTATGTGCCTAATTGGATGATTCGTTGGGGAAACACTTTGTTTTTTTTATTAATTATCATGTTATTGTTCATTTCTTGGTTTGTAAAATATCCTGATGTAATAGCAACAGAGGTAATGGTAACTACTTCTTTTCCCCCAGAGAAAATCTATGCAAAATCAGCTGGCCAATTTGAAGTTTTTTTAACACATGAAGGGAAAAAAGTAACTAAAAATGAAGTATTAGCTGTCATAGAAAATAGTGCTTCTTATAAAGATGTTTTATTATTAAAAAGTATTACAGATACAATAAATAAAGAAAAAGAAATTTTTTCTTTTCCCATTGATAAGTTACCTCCTTTATTATTAGGAGATATTACAACCAGTTATTCTCAATTTGAAAATCAATATTCCGAATATGTTTTAAATAAAGAATTAACACCATACAAATCAGAATCTTTTGCTAACAGGATGACTGTTATTGAAGCTAAACAACGATTACAAATTTTACGTTCCCAAAGAGAGTTTAGCAGAAAAGAACTAGAAATAAAACAAAAAGATTTAGAACGAAGTATAAAAATGTTTAACGAAGGTGTTATTTCAGCTAAAGAAAAAGAGCAAAAGGAAATAGAAATATTACAATCGAGAAGGGCATATGAAAATTCAGAAAGTTCAATTTCTCAATTAAGAGAGTTTATTAATAATTCAAAGAAAAACTTAGTAGGAACTACTATTAAGAAAACACAAAACGACACTCGTTTAAAGAAAAAGGCTATTCAGTCGTTTTTATATTTACAAAAAGCAATAAAAGATTGGCTTAAGCAATACGCTTTAACTAGCTCAATAAATGGAAAAGTTTCATTTTTAACATTCTGGAGTGAAAATCAAACTGTAAAAACAGGCGATTTAATATTTACAATAATTCCCGAAAAAAGTGATTCTTTTATAGGTAAAATAAAAGCACCTGCAGCAAATTCAGGGAAAATAAAAAAAGGCCAAAAAGTACAAATACAACTATTGAATTATCCTTCAGATGAATTTGGAGAACTTAATGGAAAGGTGAAATCAATATCTCCAATAGCAGATGCGGAAGGAAATTATTTAATAGATGTAATGTTGCCTCAAGATTTAAAAACTACTTATGATAAAAACATAGAGTTTAGGCAAGAGATGAAAGGTACAGCTAACATAATAACTGAAGATTTACGTTTGATAGAACGATTTTTCTATCAACTTAAAAATATTATTAAATAAAAGAAATTCTCTCGCGAAGAATAGACAAAACCTTGGGTGTCTTAAAATGATCAAGGATTACTAAATTCTAAATTTTTTAATCATGAAAAAACAAATTTTAAACTTAGGTAAAACGTTAAATCGAATTGAACAAAAACAAATTAATGGAGGAAGGTTTATTTGTTGTTATAACAATCCAATTTGTCCTCCAACAAATGAAACTTCATGTATAGTAATAGCAGGAAGATGTCATTATATAGCTGGAGAAGGTGTTTCTTGTTAAGAAAAGCTTTAATTAAAAAAGAGTTGGTTTAAAGCCAACTCTTTTATATATTAATTATTTAATAAACAAATCTATTACATTTTATCAAGCTTTTTTTGCGCAACTAAGGCTGCAAAACTTCCTAATACATCACCTTTAAAATATAATTTTATCCCTCCATTTTTCATCACTTTAAAACTTAAAAAACCTGTGTTTTTAGGTACATCTCCTAATTCAAAAGGTTTATTAAACCCCTCTAAAACTGCTTTTTTTAATCCTTTTAATAATTTATCATGCCCTACTCCCGATGTATGGATATGCCAATGATCTAATCTTGCTTTTAAAGTACATGCTACTTTTCCATCTGGATTTTTATCACTCTCAAAAGCAATTCTTAACGTTATTGTATATGAAGGATTAGGAATAAAAAAAATACCACTCTCATAATTACCGCTAATTTTGAAAGTAACCTTTCTATTTTTACTACGTGTAAAATCATACCCAGTATCACTAACGGTTGAAATACGTACAGATTCAACATTTAAATCTTTCTGATCCTTTGCTTTTTCTTTAAATATTTTCTCAAACATTTTTCTAACTTTTGCACCGCTTAAAGATGCTGTATGAGGCTTTATTGATTTATTTTTTGCCCAATAAATAACTCCATTTTGAAAATCGCTAAACCATTCTACTTTGCTTGGATCAATTCTAATTTCATCAGAAGTAGGATAACCAAAAGTACCTCTCTCCCAGCCTGTCTTAGCCCAAGTATGACGAATTCCTCCTCTAACTAATTTTGGACCAGTTGTAGGATGCCAATATATACTTCCATTACCAGTAAAATGATTAAACTTCCCCCTTCCATCTGGAGTTGTAGTTTCATCGGTTGCTGGTATAACTAAATCATTATTTGGACCTCCAACAGAATTATACTTTTGCCTAATTGCTCCATGTATTTCATGAGGTCCTGTTTGTGAAGAGCAATAAATGTCACACTTTTGAAAAGTTACTCTCTTTCCTCCTCTTACTGATGTAGGGCTATTAATATTTGACGTAGCACTTCCTGTAAAACCACTCCCCAATGTTTGTGCTTTTGCCTTAATACTATTTTCACAATCAGTTTCATCTATCACTACATTTGACACCTGTAATGTAATATCAGCATAATCTCCTCCTTCATCAGTATTTCTAACTCTAAATGATATTGTTTTATTTTCATTTATACCTACAAGTGTATTTTTTGAAGCCTTACCATCTAAATCTCTACTATTAGTTGAAGCTCCCTCGTAAAGTTTTGCTGATTCTTTAATTGATAATGTACCATTTGTATTTTGTTGGAAATTAATAGTTAGTTCTATCCGAACTTCTCCTCCACATTTCCCCATGAAAAACAGTTGATTCGTTTTTTTTGAACTATCTAAAAGAAATATCCCTGAATTTCTAACAGTTCTTCGTTCATTAGATCCGAAAGTTTCATGATCTACTATATTCATTACTGATGAATAACTTATTTTGTTTTGCATTTTTAAATTATTTTAAGTTAATTTTTTGTTTTACAAAGCAAGCATCAAAATCGCCTTAAAAAAAACATAAAACACTGTTTTAAAACATGTTAAATACTATTTTTTATACATTCAATAACCTCAAAAAGCAATAGGTAAAACTCTAAATTAAGTCACCATAGATAACGATTACTATTGTTCTTTGATTTTAGAAGTAAATTTTTACTATAAATTATTTTATCATTATCAATGTATAACAACAAAAAACACTAAATTAGCAGGCTTTCTTCGAAAGAAATTAAATTTAAAAATTACATGAGTATGAGTCCAAATGACGATAGAAAAATTAGAGAAAAATTACAACAGAAAACTTGGAATGAAGTAAAAACAAATGACTCTTGGGCCATTTTTAAGATAATGGCAGAATTTGTTGAAGGATATGAAAAACTTAGTAAAATAGGACCATGTGTATCTATTTTTGGTTCTGCACGTACAAAGCCTGATCATCCATATTATAAATTAGCTGAAGAAGTTGCTTTTAAATTAACACAAAGCGGATTTGGTGTTATTACTGGTGGTGGACCTGGTATTATGGAAGCTGGTAATAAAGGTGCAAATAGAGGAAAAGGTACCTCTGTTGGACTTAATATAGAGTTACCTTTTGAACAACATGATAATCCTTGGATTGATCAAGGAAAAAGCTTAGATTTCGACTACTTTTTTGTTAGAAAAGTTATGTTTGTAAAGTATTCTCAAGGTTTTGTTGTTATGCCTGGTGGTTTTGGTACTTTAGATGAACTTTTTGAAGCTATCACTCTTATTCAAACTAAAAAAATAGGTCGTTTCCCTATTGTTTTAGTTGGTAAAAAATTCTGGAGCGGATTAATTGACTGGGTTAAAAACACTCTTATTGAGGAGGGAAATATTAGTCCTGAAGATTTAAATTTATTTAGAATTGTAGATACAGCAGATGAGGCCGTTGAACATTTTAATAAATTCTATGCTAAATATGAATTAAAGCCTAACTTCTAAAAAAATAAACTATATTTAAAACTCGTTACCTATGTAACGAGTTTTTATTTTTTGGTATTTTGAAAAACACTTCTTTTTATTATTTTCTTTTATTCATTTTAAACTGCGCTATAGGTATAGCGCAAACAAATTCAATAAAATCAGTAATACGTTTAAATGATAGTGTTAATACATTAGATATTCAGCAAAAAATAATTTTTTACAATAAATCGGACACTCCTCTAAAAAAAATATTTCTACACAATTGGGCTAATAGCTTTAAAAACAATAACACTCCTCTAGGAAAACGCTTCATTGAAGATTATCAAAAAGATTTTTATTTCTCCAAAAAAAAAGAAAAGGGCTATTCTAAAATTAAAAATCTAACTCTTAATTACCTAAAAGTTCCATTTAAAGAGCTTGAAAACCATTCAGATATCATTGAAGTATCTTTAAAAAAACCTTTAAAACCAAAAGATAGCGTCAGAATTTCTATTATGTACACTATCAAAGTTCCGAGTGCTAAATTTACTGGTTATGGAAAAACTAAAATGGGTTATCATTTACGCTTTTGGCAAATAGTTCCAGCCATATACAATGAAAAGTGGCACATTATGAGTAATTTGAATATTGATGATTTATACCAAGATGTTGCTAATTATGTTATTAAAATAGAAATACCCAAGAAATACACTTTAGAAAGTAACCTATATCAATCTGAAATTAAAAAAGAAAATACTACTAGTTACCACCTAGTTGGTAATAAAAAGAAAGATATTATTCTGCATATCAATCAGGGAAAAAAATTCAAATCTTTTAAAACAAAAACTCAAGAAATTAAAACAGATGCTTATACTAAGAATATATCATTAAAAACTACTACTAGTATTATTACAAAACAAATTCAATTTATAGAAAGTTATATAGGTAAGCACCCACATACAGAAATTTTTGTTGATGCTAATACTATTAATAAAAACTCTTTACATGAAATATATGGACTACCTAGTTGGCTTAAACCATTTCCTAAAAACTTTAGGTGGGAAATTAACTTTTTTAAAGCCTTAAGTTCTAAATATATTAATGATATTTTACTTCATAATCAACGTAATGACTATTGGTTTTCTGATGGGTTACAAACATTTTTAATGATGGAGTATTTAAAAAAGCATCATCCTAAAACAACGATTCTAGGTAAATATTCAAATTACTGGCCTTTAAAATTTTATAATATAAGTAAACTTAAACAAGGTGATAAATTTGCTTTTGTATATCAATTTAGCGCTAGAAGGTTTTATGACCAATCATTATCAACACCAGCTGACTCTTTATCGAACTTTAACAGAAAAATAGTTAGTAAATACAAAATAGGCTTAGGCTTTAAATATTTACAAGATTTTATTGGCGATAGTATTTTTCAAAAATCTATTAAACAATATTTATTCAAAAATCACTTAAAAACAGCACCAAGTACTTCTTTCAAATCTATTTTAAAAAATAACACCAAGAAAGACTTAAATTGGTTTTATACTGATTATTTAAAAACAACAAAAAAAATAGATTATAAAATTACTTCTGTAAAGGAAAACCAACAAAAAGACTCTTTACTTGTAACAATAAAAAATAAACGAAATTTCTCGGCTCCAGTAGCTCTATACGGTATTAATAAGAAAAAAATTAAGTTTAAACAATGGATTACCAATGTTGATTCAACAAAAACTATCAAAGTTAAAAAAGGAAATTTTAATAAACTAGCCTTAAACTATGAGAATATTTATCCTGAATATAATTCTCTTAACAACTTTAGAACAACAGATAATAAATTGTTGAGTAAACCTTTTCAATTAAGATTTTTAAAAGATGTTGAAGACCCCTACTACAATCAAATTTTTTATAAACCTGATTTTAAATATAATTTATACGACGGAGTCATTTTAGGAATTAAAATAAACAACCAACCAATTATTCCTCATAATTTTAACTTTTCAATAACTCCAAACTATAGTACGAAAAGCAAAAACTTTACGGGAGCTTTTTCTATAGGATATGATCATTTTATGCAAAATTCATCTATCTATAAAATCAGATACGGTATTAGTGGTAGTAATTTTCATTATGCTCCTGAATTAGGTTATAACTCACTAGCCCCTTTTGTAAGTATTTCTTTTAGAAGAAAAACACTAAGAGATGTGGGGTCAAAATTTTTGACTACTCGATTATTTTATATTAATAAAGAAGTAGAACCTGGAGCTGAAATCACCGAAAGGGATAGGTACAAAGTTCTTAACTTTAGATATATCTACAACAAACCTAATATTATTAAAAGACTTCAATATGCAGTTAATTTTGAATTGGGTAATAACTTTACAAAGTTATCTACTGATGTGAGGTATCGTAAGTTTTTTGCTTCAGACAAAAGTTATGATTTTCGTTTTTTTGGCGGAATGTTTATTACCAATAATTCTATTGGTGATTATTTTAGTTTTGGATTAAACAGAAGCTCTGATTACTTATTTGAGCATAATTTATTTGGAAGATCAGAAAGTTCTGGGCTTTTTAGCCAACAATTTGTTATTTCTGATGCAGGATTTAAATCAAAATACAATACCCCAAAAACAGCTAATCAGTTTATACTAGCTGCGAATTCTAGCGTTAGTATTTGGAAATGGACTCAGGTTTATAATGATATTGCCATGTTAAAAAACAGAAACCAATCACCTGAGTTTTTCTATGAAAATGGAATTAAAATTAATTTTATCCCTAATATCTTTGAATTTTACTTCCCTATATATACAAATCAAGGTTGGGAAATAAATAAATCTGCATATCCTTCAAAAATAAGATTTGTAATTACAACTAATATTGATAGGATTTATAATTTTATACGAAGAGGTTTATTATAGAATATTCAAAAATACTTCAAATTTCATCTTTTTATTGAGAAATATTCAATAAAAAGATTGATTTTTAAAATTCAATTAAAAAAACTATCTTTGTAACCGTTCCTAAATTTGATGACTTATGATGCAAAGTACCGAAATAGCTAATACTCAAAAACTTTCTTTTAATGATTTTAAAAAAGAAGTACTAAACGATTACAAAATTGCTCGTATTAGTAGAGAGTGTAGTTTACTTGGTCGTAGAGAAGTGTTGACAGGAAAAGCAAAATTCGGAATTTTTGGTGATGGTAAAGAAGTTCCACAATTAGCAATGGCTAAAGCCTTTAAAAATGGAGATTTCCGTTCAGGGTATTACCGTGATCAAACTTTTATGATGGCTATTGGAGAATTAACTGCTCAACAATTTTTTGCGGGTTTATATGCTCATGCTGATATTAACCAAGATCCTATGTCTGCTGGACGTCAAATGGGAGGTCATTTTGCAACACATTCATTAAACGAAAATGGTGAATGGAAAAACTTAACTGCTCAAAAAAACTCGTCTTCAGATATTTCTCCTACTGCTGGTCAAATGCCACGTTTATTAGGATTAGCTCAAGCTTCTAAAATTTACAGAAATGTTAAAGGCTTAGAAAATCACACCTCATTTTCAAATGAAGGGAATGAAGTAGCTTGGGGTACTATTGGTAACGCTAGTACTAGTGAAGGTTTGTTTTTTGAAACTATTAATGCTGCTGGAGTATTACAAGTCCCTATGGTTATGAATGTTTGGGATGATGAATATGGAATTTCTGTTCATGCAAAGCATCAAACGACTAAAGAAAGTATTTCAGAAATATTAAAAGGTTTTCAACGAGATACTAAAAATAAAGGATATGAAATTTTTGTTGTTAACGGTTGGGATTATGTACAATTAATCGATGTTTACAACAAAGCCTCTAAAATAGCTAGAGAAGAGCATGTACCTGTATTAATTCATGTAAAAGAATTAACACAACCTCAAGGTCATTCAACTTCTGGTTCACATGAAAGATATAAATCTAAAGAACGTTTACAATGGGAACAAGATTTTGATTGTGTTACTCAAATGCGTAAATGGATTTTAGAGTTTGAATTACAAGATGAGGATGGCAAAGTATTAAAATTTGTTGATTCTGAAGAAGATTTAATAAATATAGAAAAAGAGTCTAAAAAATCAGTTAGTAAAGCTAAAAGAGATGCTTGGGCAGCTTTTACTGGTGAAATAAAAGCTGAAACAAAAACTGCTATCAGCTTACTTACTAGAATTTCTGAGAAAAGTAGTAATGGTACATTTATTTCTAAATTAAAAAATGATTTAGAAACAATTAATGAACCTATTCGAAAAGATATTTTAGTAGCTACTCGTAAAACATTACGATATTTAAAAGATGAAAACTTTTCTGAAAAAATAGAACTTCAAAATTTTATTAAAAAATATTTACAAGAAGCTTATTCAAAATATTCTTCTCATTTAATGAGTGAAACTGAAATGGCTACCGGTAATATTCTTGAAATAGCTCCTGAATATACTAGCGAAGAAAAACTAGTAGATGCTAGAGTTATTATGCGTGATAACTTTGATGCAATCTTAAAAAAGCACCCTGAAGTATTAATTTTTGGTGAAGATGCTGGTTACATTGGAGATGTAAATCAAGGATTAGAAGGCTTACAAGAAAAATTTGGTGAATTCCGTGTTTCTGATACTGGAATTAGAGAAGCTACTATTTTAGGGCAAGGTATTGGAATGGCTATGCGTGGTTTAAGACCAATTGCTGAAATTCAATATTTAGATTACCTATTATATGCTTTACAAATAATGAGTGACGATTTAGCTACGCTACGTTACCGTACTTTTGGTAAACAAAAAGCTCCTTTAATTATCCGTACTAGAGGACATCGTTTAGAAGGTATTTGGCATGCTGGTTCTCCAATGGGAGGAATAATAAATAATGTAAGAGGTATTCATGTTTTAGTTCCAAGAAACATGACTAAAGCTGCAGGTTTTTATAATACCTTATTAGAAGGTGATGATCCTGCTTTAGTAATAGAGTGCTTAAACGGTTATCGTTTAAAAGAAGAATTACCTACCAATTTAGGAGATTTTAAAACCCCAATTGGTGTTGTTGAAACAATTAAACAAGGAACAGATATTACTATTATATCTTACGGATCTACTATTCGTATTGTGGAAGAAGCTGTTAAGGATTTAGCTCAAGTAGGAATAAGTGTTGAAATTATTGATGCTCAAAGTTTATTACCTTTTGATTTAAATCATGACACTGTTAAATCAATAGCAAAAACAAACAGGTTATTAGTAGTTGATGAAGATGTTCCTGGAGGAGCTTCAGCTTATTTATTACAAGAAATTGTAGAAACTCAAAATGGATATAAACATTTAGATAGTAAACCTGCAACATTAACTTCTAAAGCTCACAGACCTGCGTATGGTACTGATGGAGATTATTTCTCTAAACCATCTGCAGAAGATGTATTTGAAAAGGTGTATGAAATTATGCATGAATCTAACCCTGAAAAATTCAAAAGTCTTTACTAAACAAAGATTTACACATAATAAAAAAGCGTTTTTAGAAATTTCTAAAAACGCTTTTTTATTAGTTAAGTTTATATATTATTTAGCTACTTCTTCTACCTTAACATCTTTTACATCGATAGCTACATTTTTTGTTTTGTAATCAGCAATTTTACTTTTCAAAACATTAATAAATTTTGAAGAAGATAAATCTTGATTATTAATAACCTCTTCTAATGCTTTGATTCTTTCCGTCATTGTTGATTTAGACATTGCTGACCTGGCAAATTTAGCAGTAGCTATATCTATTTCATCATTTGATATATTAGATGATTTTATCCAACCTTCTTCAATATACTCTCCCTCCGCTCTACGGCCTTTAACCTTCATCCAATCACCTTTATTCTCTGTTATAGCTATAATATCCATTACACTGTATTTTTTATCAGTTTTAGTAAGTAAATCTGGCCTTTTATACATACTTGCTTCTTCTAACATAGCTCCAACTTTTCCATTAACTGCTAAAAAAGTAGCTCTGGTCCATCCTTCCTTTCCATCAGTTAATTTTACTTTGTAATACAACTTCTTTGTTGTTGCATCAGTTTCTTCTTCTTCAGTAAAAGTAACAGTTTCTCCTAAACTCATAGAAGTTATCCATTTTCCTTTTGCTGAAGGAGTTTCTCTTATAGACAACTTATCAAGTAAACAAATAGCTGTACTTGTTTTCACTTCTGATTCTTCCGTTGCTGTTTCTGCTGTTTTTTCCGACTTATCGCCTCCTTTACAGCTCATAAATAAAATAGACAATGAAACAATTGTAATAAATAGTTTTTTCATTTTTAGTAAATTTTATAACAAATATATGAGTTTTACAAAAAGAACAGATTAAATGATTTTATAATATATCATTATTTCTTAACAAGTCATTCCCTATAGCACACTCCAAACAACGATATTTCTCACAATAATTATTTTTAAGTTCTAACAAGGACTGCGTTTCAAAAGCATTTTCTGAAGTTATTTTTAATTCAGAAAATTTACTGATAACACTATTTTTTTCTGGCTTCAATTCTTTTATTAAATTCAATATGTCATCTTCATTTACTCCTCCTCTGCTCTTAAAAAAAACAAACTTTAACGGAATCACTGTATTAATAATTAACAAATCAATAAATGACTTAGTTAACCTTTTAGATGATTTTTTACTCCTTGTTTCAAAAGTGTAATGTTCTTTCCAAAAATTATTGATTTCAACTAAAAACAAATCATAGAACTCATTTAGTTTTTTACACTTCATTAATTTAGAAAATAGGTTTTGATGGGTATGCATTAATGCTACTAACTGTGCAAATCGAATCGTTGGAAAATTTGCAGGCCGCATTCTAAAAAACTGAAATTGATTTTTCTTTAACGATTTTAATTGATATTTATGTTTCAAGTATTCATATTCATTTTTCAACCCTAAAAAGTATTTATTTTGGATATCCTCTTCTAAAAAACCAGCTTGCCCAAATAATAATGATGTTAAAATATATTCATCAAAACAAGTTTTTCTCAAAATTGAATAATCAAAAGATCTTGCTAATTTGAAAAACGCTTCTCCATTTACTTTTAAACCAAAATTCTTAGCTAGTAATTTAAATAACACAGCTTCATAATCATTATTAGATTCTTCTAACAGTTGATTAACCAAAATTGATTTAGCCTCTAGCCTTTCAAAATATAACCTTTCCATCCAATTTTTCAACAAGAAACTATCTACAGTAGAAATTTGCTTTTGACAAGGTATCCATTTCAAACTTTTTGATACTAAATTCAAAAAATTATCACTTAAATTTTTATCTACATAATTACATAACTCTAACGTTGGTAAGGGCTTATTATTTTTCATAAAAACCTCTGAATCATGTTCCCAAACGACATGTAATATTACTGCATCGTAATTTTCATCTGACTCATGTTGATGTAAATACCAATCAGATGATTTTACATGTATTTCTACATTACCAACCCAAGTTTGTGCATTTATTTGAAGTTGTGCATTTAAAAAATCAGGCCCTGAATTTGTATTTGGCATTCCTACTTTTATAACATTTAAAGACTCGCTATTAGTAGTAGTTATTTTGTGAGTACTAAATAACATGTGCAACCACACATAGTGTAAAAAATCTTCTTTCATAAAAACAATTAATTAGCAATTTAATTTGATTAAAGGTATAAAAAAATCAAACAATTAATGTTTTTTCAATTTTAACTCTATAAAAAACAACAAAGTAAGAACAAAACACCAACATGTATAACTTTTAAAACTCCTCTCTTAAACAATCAATGTAATCCATCTTCATTATAAATGATTAAAACAATAGCTTTATAAAATTAAACAATCGTTTTTGTATTATAATTCTTATTTCTATAGTAATTTTGTATCATAAAAAATATAAAAATGAATAGTATAGAAAATTTACAATGGCGTTATGCTGTTAAAAAATTTGACGAAAATAAGTCACTTTCAGAGACTCAAATAAACACTTTAAAAGAAGCATTTAACTTAACCGCTACCTCTTATGGATTACAACCTATTAAATTAGTGGTTATCCAAAATAAAAACATTCAACAACAATTAGTTGAACATTCTTGGAATCAACCTCAAGTAGCTCAAGCATCACATGTTTTAGTTATATGTATTCAAAAAGAATATACTACAAATGACATTGACAACTATTTTTCCTTAGTTAAAAGCATTAGAAATACCCCTGATGAAATTTTGACTCCTTTCAAAGAAATGCTAACTAATTCAATAGCTTCAAAAACTCAAGAAGAATTAAATATATGGAATAAAAATCAAGCATATATAGCCTTAGGTAATTTAATGACTGTAGCAGCTAACGAAAGAATAGATAGTTGTCCTATGGAAGGTTTTATTTCTGAAAAATATGATGAAGTGTTAGAATTAGATAAATATGGTTTAACATCTGTATTAGTTCTACCTGTAGGTTTTAGAGCTGAAGATGATTACATGAAAGACTTAAAAAAAGTTCGTAAAAAAACAGAAAACATGATAATTGATTTATAAATCAATTATCACCCCAGTATACCCTCTTCAAATAATAAATATTTTATTTAAAGAGGGCTTTTTTCATAAAAAATTAAGTGTTATAATATGACTGTTATTCTTATTGATATACTTTATGGAAAAACCATAATACTCAACGATTCTTTGTACTAATGAAAGCCCTAAACCTGTAGAGTCTTTATTAATACTTGATTTTTTAAATCTCTCAAATAATTCTATTTCATTCACTTTTAACGGTTCTCCAGTATTTTTATAATTAAACTTGTCTTATTTAAAACTAATTCTAACTCTCCATATTCTATATTATGTTTTATAGCATTAATTATTAAATTATTAAACAAAGTATATGCTAATGCCTCATTTATTTTAACCTTATATCCCTCAACTAAGCTCATTTTTAAATTTATATTCTTCATTTGAATTAACTCCTCAACATTACTAATTATTTCTCGTAAAAAATCAGCTACATTTAATTCTAAAGTTTCAATAAATTGATTATTATCTATTTTAGATAAAAAAGACAAATTCTCTTTAAGTTTAGACAACCTATCTGTTGATTTATAAATATTATTAAGCGCTATTAACTGATGCTCTGTAAGATTAGAATCTTGAATTAATAACTCTACCTTATTTTTTATAATTGCTAACGGTGTTTGAATTTCGTGAGATATGTTTTCGGTATACTCTTTGAGGTTTTTATAGTCTTTAACAGCTTGATTTACCATTAAATCTAATGACGTATTTAGCTCTTCAAATTCGATTACTTTCGTTTTCTTAAAAAATAACGGGTTAGGTTTTTTAACATTAAACTTCCTTATTTGTTCTAATGTACTATAAAATGGTTTCCATATTTTTTTAAACACAACATTACTTATAAAGAACATCGTTAAGAAAAATAAAGCTCCGACGAAAATTATAATATCAGTAATCCCTTTTAATAAATACTCTGTAGAAAGTAGTGATTTTGCTATTGTTAAAACATAAAACTGGCCTTTTACCTCACTAGAAAAAATAATTTTTCTATAGTTCAATTCTTTTTTATAAAACTTATTATATAAAATAGTGTCTTTTACAATTGTTTCTATTTTAGGATTTTCCTTTACCTTTTTTATATAAATATTATCTCCTATATTTAAACTATAGGTACTTAGTATATTTTCATGACTATAAAGCTCCTCTATTAGCTCTTCTTTTTCTGCATATAACTTCTTATTAAATTCATTATATATTGTTTTTTTAAAAACAATATAAGAAGACGAAGCTCCAATGATTGACATTATAAACAACCCTATAAAATAATATAGATTGGAAAAATTGAGTAATTTTAACTTCATTGATCAGAAAATTTATAACCTAAGCCATATACAGTTTGAATATAATTATTACCATTTTTAGCTTCTATTTTTTTTCGAATATTTTTTAACTGCGAGTAAATAAAATCATATGAGTTGGTTCTTCCCATAATGTCTTTCCATAAATACTCCGCTATAGCATCTTTAGGTATCACTCTATTAATATTTGACATAAAATATAACATCAATTCATATTCCTTTTTAGTAAGCTTAAGACTACTACCATTAACTTTTACCCATTTTTCATCTGGGCATAGTATAATTTCTTTAAATACTATATAATTTTGTCCTTCAAATTTTTTTCTTCTAAGGATTGATTTTATTCTTGCGTTTAACTCTGCAAGATTAAATGGTTTTGTAAGGTAATCATCAGCCCCAATATCCAATCCTTTAATTTTATCATCGATAGAATTACGAGCGGATACAATAATAACTCCAGCTTTAGACCTCATCTCTTTAATTTGAGTAATTACATCTAACCCACTCCCATCTGGAAGATTGATATCTACAATAATACAATCGTACTCATCATCCCAACTTTTCTGCTTAGCAACTAGTAAATTATTAGCCAATTCACACTCATATTTCTCTTTACTTAAATATTCTAGAATAGCCTCCGCTAATAAAATTTCATCTTCAATAATTAAAATCTTCATCTTTCAAAAAAAACACAAATCTATATCTTTTCTTTCAAAAAAAGCTCTGATTATAAAGCTTTTAAAAAAAAAACAAACATTTATAAAATCTACAGATTCTCTACAGAATGTAAATTTACTTTTGCCAAGATTTTAACATTACTCACTATTATTTTATTAAATATAGATATGGCAATTATAAAGAAAACAACATTACTACTATTTTTTTTCCTTTCACAAATATCATATTCTCAGACTGAAAATGATTATACAGAAGTAATAACCAATTTACGAAAAAGCTATAATTTAAAAGATAGCAAAAAAATATTTGAATCTTTTTCTTCTGATTTAAAAACTACATTCACCTTAGACAAGGTGAAACATTTTATTGAAGATTATCATAAATCGGCTGGTATTATGGGCTCTTCTTCCTTTTTGATAGATGATAATGATGCTAAAAGGTTTTTAACCGAATTTGATCATAACTCTTTACTACTAATAATTGGAATATCTCCAAATAAAAAAATTACAAAACTAATTCTTGACGATTATTAATACGATAAATTAAAATAAAATGAAAAAACCTTTTTTTTACCATAGTTACTTTGCGTTGTTTCTTATAACAATCCTTAGCCTTTTTAACAGCAATAAATCTTACGCGCAAGCTAACCCCAAATATGGTATGCTCTCTTTTAATAAAGCTATTAACATTTCAGAGAAACAAAGTATGTTAATTCAAAGAATGGCAAAAGATTATCTCTATGCTTTAGATAATCCACAAAATAAAACAGTCTTAAAAGATCTTTTAACTAGTAAAATTATTTTTGAAAAGCAAAATCAAATATTAAAAAATAATTCAAGCAGTACGCTAGTTAAAAATAGAATTGAAGCTGTTGAAAACATATGGGACAATTTTAAAAAACTTATTGAAAAAAAACCTAGTTATGAAAATGCTAAAAAGATAATTAATACTAATACACTATTACTTAACGCTTCTGAAAAAATAGCACTGTTTATCTCTGGTGAAGCAAATCAAGCTAACAAAGAAATAAGCCATAACGCAAATTTCCTTGAAAGAGATGCGAATTTAAAAAAGGTTATTATTATTTCTGGAAGACAAAGAATGCTTGCCCAAAGATTGGCTCTTTATTATTTAGCTAAAAATAAAAACTTAATAAATAAAAACTCGAAAAAAACCTTAGAAAAGACTTACGATGAAATGGAAACATTAAACACTCCATTGTTAATTTCAGATTTTGATAGTGATATGGTAGATGAAAAAATAGCAGAAACGTTAACTATCTGGGATTCTTTAAAAAAAGAGAACCTTAAAAGTAAGAAGTATAGTAATAACGAAATTTATAAAACAACAAATAAACTAACTAAAGCCTACAACAAAATAACATCGTTGTATGAGCATACTAAGTTTTAATATATAGAAATAATCAAATCATGTTTAAAAAATTACTCTTAATTATTTGTATAGTGTCCCCCTTTACAGTTATACACTCACAAGACCATCATCTTAATAAAACTCACAAGAATGATTCTTATGATGAAAAAGGTGAATTTGAAGAAGGAGACATTTTTGTATCAGCCTTATTTGGTTTTGATTCAGAAACAAAAGGCAATGAAAAAGACATTGCCGTTGAATTCTCTGGTAGACTAGGTTATTTATTTTCTAATACACTTACTGGAGGTATAAAATTAAGTTTAGATAATGAAATTATAGAAGGTACATTACATAAAAATATTGATGTTTCACATACACTAATCGGTTTGTTTGGACGATACGATTTTACCCCAGGGCATAAGTTTTCTATTTTTGGAGAACTTGGGTTTGACTATTTATCTTCAAAAAGCAAAGATGGAAATTTAGAGATAAAAGAGAATGGTTACAAAATTGGGTTAAGTCCAGGAATAACATACTTTCTCAACAAACATTTTGCTATTGAAGCTTTTTGGGGGGCTTTACAGTACCAAACAAAAAAAGTTAATGGTGAACATGAATCAACACATGAGTTTAATATCGGAATTGACTTTGAACATATAAATTTTGGTTTAGCATATAAATTTTAGGTGTCAATTTATTACAGTGCCCCGTTATTTATTTCCCTTTAACATCAGATTTATCCCCTTGGGTCTGGTGTTTTTTTTAAATAATTATTTGTTTGTAAGTTAAGTTATGAATTACGAATGTGAAATTTAGTACATTCGTAGTTCGTAATTTAAGCATATGCAACCTTTACACATTATATTACTTATTCTAGGATACTTTGGTGTTTTAATTTTCATCTCATATATTACAAGTAAATCAGCAAATAATACTACTTTTTTCAAAGCAAATAATTCATCTCCTTGGTATTTGGTTGCTTTTGGTATGATTGGAGCCTCACTTTCTGGAGTTACATTTATTTCAGTTCCAGGTTGGATTGAAGGCCAACAAATGAGCTATATGCAAATGGTATTAGGTTATGTAGTTGGATATGCTGTAATAGGTTTAGTATTACTTCCTTTATATTATCGCTTAAATTTAACTTCTATTTACACCTATTTAGAAGATAGGTTTGGTCGTTACTCCTATAAAACTGGAGCTTCTTTTTTCTTATTATCAAGAACTATAGGTGCTGCATTTCGTCTATTTTTAGTTGCCAATGTTTTACAATTAATTTTGTTTAATTCTAATGGTATTCCTTTTTGGGTAACCGTAACGATTACAATTTTACTTATTTGGCTTTATACTTTTAAAGGCGGTATAAAAACAATTGTATGGACAGATACTTTACAAACATTATTTATGCTAATTGCTGTAGGAGTATGTATTGTTATGATTAAAGATGAAATGCAAATAGATAATTTATTTTCTTACATCGCTGAAAACAAACTATCCAAAACATTTTTTTTCGAAGATATAAAAGCTGGAAATTACTTTTGGAAACGCTTTTTTGCAGGCGCCTTTATAGCTATTGTTATGACTGGATTAGATCAAGATATGATGCAAAAAAACTTAACCTGCAGAAATTTAAAGGACGCACAAAAAAACATGTTTTGGTTTACTATTGTTTTAGTTGTTGTTAACTTTTTCTTTTTGGCATTAGGCATATTATTAACTGATTATGCGACAGCAAATGAAATAAATGCCCATAAAGACCAGCTATTCCCAACGATTGCAATGAGTGGTAAATTAGGTTTAGCTACTTCATTATTCTTTTTATTAGGATTAATAGCTGCTGCTTATTCTAGTGCTGATAGTGCTTTAACTTCATTGACTACATCTTTTAGCATTGATATTTTAGAAATTGATAAGAAAGAGAATGAACATGAAAAAGAAAAAACACGTAAAAAAATCCATGTATTATTTTCTCTTATACTAATTGTTACTATTCTGTTTTTTAAATATGTTATCGCAGATGATAGTGTAATTTCTAACATATTTAAAGCTGCGGGTTATACATACGGACCATTACTTGGCTTGTACGCTTTTGGGTTATTTACTAAATTTAATGTAAAAGACAAACTAGTTCCTCTAATTTGTATTATTTCTCCATTTTTAGCATTTGAAATAAACTATCTAACCAATTATTTATGGAAATTTGATTTTGAATTTTTTATTCTAATTTTAAATGGACTTCTTACTTTCCTAGGATTACTAGCTATTAAAACTTCAAAAAATGGCTAAAAAAGGAAAAGCAAAAAACACTGTTAATAAAGCGAAACATACTCGTTTAATGAAACAGAAAGAAAATAAACTTCGTTTAGAAAAACAACGTACTAAAGAACGTTTAAAGTCTATCATTAAAAAAGTAAATGAACAAAAAGAGAATTAAGTTTTAATTTATTTAAGAAGAGTTAACATCGCTATTTAACTACAAAAACAACATTTATTAACGAATTCAAATCAGTTGGTTGCCCTATTATATTACCTGTAAGAACACCCGCATCTGTAATTGATAATCCACTAAAAACTGCTGGGTCAGCATAAGTAACATAATAATATAAATCTCCTGCTGCGTATGTAGGTATTGCATTTGGAGCTGAAGTACTCTTTGCTGTTGGTGTTGCAAACTGCAAGGTATATTGACTGTATAAATTAACTGTAAATGTAGGATTAGCAGTAGAAATAGCTATTGAAGGTGGGTAAAACACTCGAGCTGCTTTTGATGTTATTGGAGCTATCGCTTGAACCACTTCTTCAACAGTACTTTCATTACCTGCGCCTGGCTCTCCTGTTATATTATTTACATCCACTGGTGTTACAATACTTACTTGAGATGCATTTTGACTACCGTCTTGTTTTTGCCAACCTGTACTTGTAAACCTATACACCTCTTGATCAGTTGTATTAAATAACAAAGAACCAATACTAACTCCGGTAAGTGAAACCATTTCTGCATTTGTTGCAGTTGGAAGCCCCATTAAAGAATTAGCATCTATTTGACCAAAAACTGAAAAAGACACAAAAATGAAAAAAAATAGTATTTTTATTTTCATAAAATAAATATTTTGTTTCTAGAGTTTAATCTCTAAAAATAGCCAGGCTATAAAAATACAGTAATTTTTTAGGAACTAAAAAAAATGATAGTATATTTATGCTAAATATCAACGGTTAAGCTCTTTTTTAATGAAAAAAAAATTATTTTATATTTTTATTTCTTTCACCATAACCTCTTTTTCTCAAACAGGCCCAGGAGGTGTAGGAGCTAGAGATGGTTCTTCCTCTCTTATTGTATGGCTAAGAGCCAATGACTTAAATGCCGATGGAGATATTAGTAACAATCCTGCTAATGGCACTTTAATATCAACTTGGTCTGATTTTAGTGGGAATTCAAATAACTTCACACAATCTGGAACAAGAAGACCTACCTATAATACAGCTGGAACATTTAATACTGCTAGATTTGATGCTAGCACTGGTGCTGCTAAGTTTATGAACGGATCTATTTCAGGAATTTATGCTAATGCAAGTACTTTTTTTGTAACAAACCCTGTTAATAATGGGAATTCACACTCTCTTTTTGACCACTCTTCAGCTTCATTAAGAGTTGAACAATGGAGAAACACAAACAGAGTTGGTTTTACTAGATATGGTATTGCTGATTATTCAACTGGTATTGTTTCACCTTTTGGTATCAACTCTATAATTTCCTATCATAAAACTACTGGATCATCATTACTAGAAGTAAGGGTAAATGGGACTAATCAAAACCTTAATATTGGTTCTACAACCGCTGGTATACCTTTAGATAGAATTGGTAGAAACTCTAGTGGCGCTGATGAAGCTAGTGGGGATTTTTTTGAAATAATATTTTACAACAGTCGCGTAAATGATGCTCAAAAAATAATTATTGATAATTATTTAAGTGCAAAATTTGGAAGTATAACAGTTATTAATGATGTATATAACGAAGATGATGTAGCAGCAGGTAACTTTGATCATGATGTTGCCGGTATTGGTAGAGTTAATTCAAGTAATTTACATAATGATTCTCAAGGTACAGGTTTAGTTCGAGTTTTAAATCCTTCAAACCTAAACGACGATGAATTTTTTATGTGGGGACATGACAATAATGCTTTTTTAATGAATACTGGATTAAACGCTCCTAATATTATTAAAAGTAGATTAAACAGAGTATGGAGAGTAAGTGAAGTAAACACCTCAGGAGCGTCTGTTGATGTTGGTAATATTGATATCAGATTTGATTTAACAGGGATCACAGATGTTAGTACTGCTAATTTAAGATTACTTATTGATACTGACAATGATGGCTTATTTGATGATGAAACTCCTATTTCTGGCGCTACAGATTTAGGAAGTAATATTTATAGTTTTAATAGTGTAAACTCACTTACAAACAACAATCGTTTTACAATTGGAATTGGAATAACAACTGTTATAACCAATAGAAAAATAACCTATAGAGTAAACAACTAGCTTTTAACAAAAAAACACTATCTTAAATAAGAGAGTAAGGCAAAAGTTAAATACTAAAAAAATAATAGTACTTTTATTCTAAATTTAAATATTGTATTTATTAAAGTGGTATGAGCTTACAATCAAAATTTTTTGTTTTATTCAACCTGATATTTTCTTCTTTATTATTTTCTCAAACAGGACCAGGAGGAGTTGGAATAACAGATGGAAGTTCAAATTTAGTTCTATGGCTTGACGCAAATAATGTAAGTGTAACTAATGGTACGCTAACTAACAATTGGCCAGATAATTCAGGGTACGGTCACAATTTTACTGATGGTAATGGAGCGGTATTTACTACAAATTCAGTAAATAGCTATCCTTCTTTTAGCTTTAATGATACAAGTAATTACTTTCAACACCCATTTCAAAGTAGATTAACTCCTACTTCATTTACTATATTCTCAGCATCTAGTGTTGCAAGTTCTGGATCATATAAAGCAGTATTATCTAACCGTGATGATCCTTCAGGATCGCCTACAAGGGGATTTATTTTATACTCTCGTCCAGGTTCAAATAATTGGTCATTCTGGACAGGTAGAGATAGTGGCCCTTGGCAAACTGTAGAAGGCAATATTAATACAACTGCAAATTGGTCATCACAAATGATGAGATATAATGGTACAACAAGAGAGAAAAATCTTTCTATTAACAACAATACCTTTTCTACTGCAACTCATACAATGACTTCAAATACTTCAAGACCATTCAGAGTTGGAGCTGGTAGAAATGAATCAAACACCCCAAATTACTACTTTAATGGTAACATTTCAGAAATAATTATGTTTGATAATTTAATCAATGAAGCACAAATAATAATTGTCCAAAATTATTTAGCAGCAAAATATAACTATTCATTATCCTTATCTGATGTATATAATGAAGACACACCTGCATCTGGAAATTATGATCATGATGTTGCTGGTATTGGAAGAGTAAATTCAACTAATTTACATAATGACTCTCAAGGAACTGGGATTGTAAGAGTTTTAAACCCGTCAAACCTTAATGATAGTGAATTTTTTATGTGGGGTCATGACAATGGAACCTTTCAAATGAATACGGGATTAAATGCCCCTGAGATTATTAAAAGTAGATTAAATAGAATATGGAGAGTAAGCGAAGTAAACATTTCTGGAACAACAGTAGATGTTGGCTCAATTGATATGAGATTTGATTTAACAGGAATTACTGGAGTAAACACTGCTAATTTAAGGTTACTTGTTGATACAGATAACGATGGTATATTTGATGATGAAACTCCTATTTCTGGAGCAACTGACTTAGGCAGTAACACTTATAGCTTTACTAATGTAAACTCAATACAAAATAATAATCGTTTTACCTTAGGTGTTGCAATAACAACTGTTATCACAAATAAAAAAATAACCTATAGAGTAAATAATTAATATGATAATTATTTCTATATAAAGTAAAAAACCGAGTTTAAAACTCGATTTTTTATTTGTCTATAGATCCTAAAACACGTTTCATAAAAGTATTTAACGCTTCTTTTTTAGGTGCTCCTTCTTTTATCATTTTGTGTACCTCAACTGCTCCATACATATTAGAAATCAATTCTCCAATAACATCTAACTCTTCATCTTTTAATGATGAAACTTCGGTTAAAGCTTCTAATGTTTCTATAGTTTCTATTACAAAATCTTCATCATTTTCTTCTATAAAAGAAGTTAAATGTTTTATTACAGGTAATTTCATGTTTTTCTTTTTTAACAGGTTATTTACACAACTTCGTTAACCAATTCTTTTAATACATCAAACTTGTTAGTTTGAGTTTGATTTACAAATTTACCATCAACAAACGTTGCAAATGTTGGTAAATTATCAACTGTAGCTAATTTTCTACTTTCTGGGAATTTTTCTGCATCAGCTATAATGAATACCATATTTTCATTTTCAGAAGCTAATTTCTTGAATTTAGGCTTCATAATTCTACAGTTACCACACCAAGTAGCAGCATACTGAACAACAACAGTTTTATTATCTGAAACAATTTGTCCTAAATTGTCTTGATTTAATTCTTGTACCATGATTTTATTTTTTTAATTATTAAGAAAGAACTCTTAAAAAGACACACTTTTACTAAAGTGTTGAGAAGAAAAGTTCGTGCTACTTAATTTATTATTTTCACACGAACTTTTAATGTATTCTAGTGAGAAGCTAAATACTCAGCAGTTCCTTTTGCATTAGGCTGCATTGCATCTTTACCTTCTTCCCAGTTTGCAGGACAAACTTCACCTTTTTCTTGTACGTGCGTGTAAGCATCAACTAAACGTAAAAATTCACTTACATTACGACCAACAGGCATGTGGTTAATTCCTTCATGGAAAACAGTTCCTTCTTCGTCAATTAAATAAGTAGCTCTATAAGTTACGTTATCTCCTTCTACCTGTACAGTACCAGTAGCTTCATCATAAGTTTCGTTAGAAATATCTAAAATACCTAAGATAGATGATAAGTTACGGTTACTATCAGCTAATAATGGGTAAGTTACACCTTCAATTCCTCCATTATCTTTAGATTGGTTTAACCATGCAAAGTGTACTTCTGGCGTATCACATGAAGCTCCAATTACAACAGTATTTCTTTTTTCGAATTCTCCTAAGGCAGCTTGAAAAGCATGTAACTCAGTAGGACAAACAAAAGTAAAATCTTTAGGGTACCAAAATAACAATACTTTTTTCTTGTTATTTACTGCCTCTTCTAAAACATTTACTTTAAATGTATCCCCCATTTCGTTCATTGCATCAACGTTTAAATTTGGGAATTTCTTACCAACTAATGTAGCCATTTTTATAATTTTAAATGATTAATATTTATTTTTTACAAGTACAAATATACCACCGAAAAAAAGTTTGTAATAAAAAAGTTGATGCTAATTTTTTATTTTAACATCAACTTTATTTATAGTTTAACTTTTAAAGTATAAGATTTGATTATTTACTAGCGAACATATTTACATCATTTCCTGAAACTTCTTTTTCGCCAAGTATAATTAAACGCTCAACTACATTTCGTAATTCACGTATATTTCCTGTCCAATCATATTCTTGTAATAACTTTATTGCTGCTGCAGAAAAACCTTTTTTAGGAGTTCCTTGTTCTTTTGAAATTTTATCAGTGAAAAAGTTAATCAATAATGGAATATCTTCTCTTCTATCATTTAAAGCAGGTACTTTAATTAAAATTACTGCTAAACGATGGTATAAATCTTCTCTAAATCGCCCTTCAGCAATTTCTTTCTTTAAATCTTTATTTGTTGCTGCTACAACGCGAACATTTACTTTTATATCTTTATCAGATCCTACTCGTTGAATACGATTTTCTTGCAAAGCTCTTAATACCTTTGCTTGCGCTGATAAACTCATATCTCCTATTTCATCTAAGAAAATAGTACCTCCATTTGCAGCTTCAAACTTACCAGCTCTATCTTTATTAGCTCCTGTAAAACTCCCTTTAACATGCCCAAATAATTCACTTTCTATTAACTCAGAAGGTATCGCAGCACAGTTAACTTCAATCATTGGAGCTTTTAATCTATCTGATTTCTCATGTAACCAGTGAGCTACTAACTCTTTTCCAGTTCCATTAGGTCCAGTTATTAAAACACGGGCGTCAGTTGCAGCTACTTTTTCTATGATATCTTTTATATGAGTAATTGCATCACTTTCACCAACCATCTCATAGCTTTTACTAACTTTCTTTTTTAATCGTTTGTTTTCTACAACCAATTCTTTTCTGTCAAGTGCATTACGAACCGTATTTAACAAACGATTTAAATCTGGTGGCTTTGAAATATAATCAAAAGCACCTAATCGCATTGTATTTACCGCTGTATCTAAATCTCCATGCCCAGAAATCATAACCATTGGTATTTCTGGCTTTATTTTTTTAGCTTTTTCTAACACCTCAACACCATCCATCTTAGGCATTTTAATATCACATAATACTAAATCATAATCTTTATCTTTAATCATTTCTATTCCTGCCAATCCATCTTCAGCTTCTTCAACCTTATAAGCATCATTTTCTTCAGAAATAATTTTTTTCAATACTCTACGAATTGCTGCTTCGTCCTCAATTATTAATATTTTTGACATCTTCCGTTAGATTTTTATTCAACTTACTTATTATTAGATCTTCTCTATTTTTAAATGTATCTTCTTCGTACTTTATAAAAATAAATTTATCATTTTTCTTTTTAAAACGAATCAAAGACTGTTCCTTTATTATTTCAAAACTTAAAAAATCTTCCCATAGATAATCTTCAAAATAACTTCTTCCCTTTACAATTCCTTTATCCGTTAAATAAACCTCATAATTACTTTCAAATAAACCTCTTATTACCAAAGACATAAGCAACCCATAAAAAAAACCTGAATTTCCATTTTCACCTAGAAAAAAGTAGGCGAATTCTGTATTTAAATCAAAGTTAAATTTTGAAACATATACAACATAAACTATAAAACTTATTAAAATTAAAAAAGAAGCAATGTATTGATTTAAAAAGAATTCTCTCTCCCCTAATTTAACCAACCTTCTTTTATTTTTATAAAATTTTATTACTTCAAGTACTTTCAAAACTATCAGAAATACTAGTAAAGGAATAAAGAAAATTATAGCATTTTCTATTTCCCAAATACAAAACATAATGAATAGAGCTGAGGTTATATAGAATAAAAACCTTAATACATTTCTTTTTTTCATTAAACCCTACTCTTTAACAACATGTACATCTCTTTGCGGAAATGGTATAGAGATATTATGTTCTCTAAATAATTGATCTATTTTAAAACGAATATCACTTTGCGGTATAGAAGCCATAAAGCTATCATTTAAAGTAAACACTAACTTGAAGTCTAACGAATTATCTCCAAAATTCATAAACAAAACTAGAGGTTCAGGGTTGTTTAATATGTTTGGGTGTTCATTAGCGGCTCTTAACAAAAGCTTTTTAACCAACTCTAAATCGCTACCATAAGCAACTCCTACCTCAACACTTTCTCTTGTGGTTGTTCCATTCTGTGTCCAATTATATAAACTACTCGTTAAATACTTATGATTTGGTATAATTAATACCTTATTATCAATAGTTACCGCCCTTGTTGTTCGTAATTTTATTTCTTCGACTCTACCTACTTTATCATCTAATTCAATAATATCACCAACATGTACACTTTGGTCTACAATTATAAAAATACCAGAAATTATATCCTGAAAAAAAGTTTGTAAAGCCAAACCTACACCAATTAACAAGGCTGCAGAAGCTGCAAATATTGCAGTTACATTTACACCGGATGTACTAAGAGTTGTAAGAAAAATAGTTATGTATAATAGCCAACTAACAAAAGAAAAAACAGTGTCAAATTTATTTTTATCTTCTTGCTCAAGCCTTTTTACTACTAGTTTTTTAAAAAGCTTTAAAAGTATAGAGGCAATTACCAATACAAGTATTAATACTAAAATAGCTTTAACACTTATGCTTATTTCTTTACTAAATTTAAACGAATAGTTAAGTATATTATTAAGTTCTTTCACATGAATAAAATTATGGTAAATATTTTATTTTACACAAAAAAAAAGCAGTTATCTTTTACAATAACTACTTTTAATTTTAACTATTAGAATATATTATCCGTTATAACGAATCCATTTCCATAAATCTTTATAACTAGGTTTTTTACCATACATTAAAATACCTACTCTATAAATTTTAGCTGCTAACCATACCATTACCATAAAAGTTACTACTAATAATATCATAGAAATTGCTATTTCCCACCAAGCTACACCAAAGGGTATACGCATTAACATTACAATAGGTGATGTAAAAGGTATGTATGAAAACAGAACAGATATTGGCCCATGTGGATCATTAATTACAGTAAAAAAACCAACATAAATCCCCAACATTAAAGGCAGCATAATTGGCATCATAAACTGTTGTGTATCTGTTTCATTATCAACTGCTGCACCTACAGCTGCGAACAATGAACTATACAACATATATCCTCCCAAGAAATAGAAAATAAATAAGCAGAAAATTTTAAACAAAGGAAGATTCAATACTTCCTTTATAATTTGTTCAAGTTTACCTCCACTTGCAGCCTCTTTCATTGCATCCATTTGTTCAGCAGAAACTTTTGAGGTTTGCATTTCCATCATATCAACTCCTAATAAAGATGACGCAACAACACTTATTATAAGCATAATAACTCCCCAAATAAAGAATTGCAGCAACCCTGCTGACGCATTACCTATAATTTTACCCAACATTAATTGAAAAGGCTTTACTGAAGAAACTATTATTTCAATAATTCTACTTGTTTTTTCTTCAATTACACTTCTCATTACTGAGGTTCCATATATCATTACAAACATAAAGAGTAAATACCCAGCAGCTCCTCCAGCAATAATACTTGCTACATTTTTTGCTTTTGAAGATTCCTCTCCAGAGAAATTAAACATCTTAATATCAGAAGAAATTTTAGACGCTTTTATTTTAGCTAAATCAATTCCAAAATTATTGAGTTTTAAATTTCGAAAACGTGTTTCTATCTTTCTTTCTATATTACCTAGAACAGACATTCCTGGAGAATCTTTAGAATAAAATTCTATCGATTTAGCTAACACTTCTATACTATCTAATTTAGGTATATATAAAGCTCCGTAATAATCTCCCCCTTCCACTTTCTTTTTCGTTTCCTCAAGTCCTAATTTTGTAAAATCTTGATAATTAATAGTTTTTGAATCTTTAAATATATCTTTAGAAAACAATCCAGATTCATCAACATATACTATGTTTTTAACCTTTTCATCGTTTTTTTTCATCAAGAAAAAAACCAATGCTCCCATACCTACCATTAACAACGGACTTAAAAAAGTCATCATTAAAAATGATTTATTCCTAACTTTAGCAATAAACTCGCGTTCAATAATTAATCTTAACCTGCTCATCGTTTAACTGTTTTTATTTATTGCTTCAATGAAAATATCATTGGCACTTGGAATTAGTTCTACAAAATGTTGTACTTGCCCTTGAGTTGTTAAAAATGACAATAAATCATTTGCCGTATTACCTTCAGTTAATTTTACATTTAACTTTAATCCGTCATTTAGTGACCTAAAATCAGCTGGTAAAACTTTAAATTTCTCTTTTAATTTAGCTTCTACTTCCTTAGTATTTGTAGTATTTAAACCAACTTGAAAAGTATTTGTTCTAAACTCCCTTTTAACATCATCTAACTTTCCATCTAAAATTTTATTAGACTTATCAATTAAAGCGATATAGTCACACATCTCTTCAACACTTTCCATACGATGTGTAGAAAAAATAATAGTAGCTCCTTCATCTCGAAGTTGTAAAATTTCTTTAGCTATTAACTGAGCATTAATTGGATCAAAACCTGAAAAAGGCTCATCAAAAATCAATAATTTTGGTTGATGCAATACAGTAACAATAAATTGTACTTTTTGAGCCATTCCTTTTGACAACTCTTCTATTTTCTTTCCCCACCAAGCCCCAATATCAAACTTATCAAACCAATATTTAAGACGTTTTTTTGCTTCTGTTTTAGACAATCCTTTCAATTGAGCTAAATATAATGCTTGTTCGCCTACCTTCATGCTTTTATACAACCCTCTTTCCTCTGGTAAGTAACC
This sequence comes from Tenacibaculum sp. MAR_2010_89, assembly GCF_900105985.1. Taxonomy (NCBI): domain Bacteria; kingdom Pseudomonadati; phylum Bacteroidota; class Flavobacteriia; order Flavobacteriales; family Flavobacteriaceae; genus Tenacibaculum; species Tenacibaculum sp. MAR_2010_89. The sequence goes on from NZ_FNUB01000004.1 coordinate 468,293, forward strand.
AATATATTCAACATGATGAGGAGCTAAAGCTTCTCCATCTAAAAGTATTTTACCACTATCTGGCATTGTTATCTGGTTAACAATTCTGATTAACGAAGTTTTTCCTGCTCCGTTAGGACCAAGCAACCCAAATACACTTCCTTTAGGAACATGTATTGACACATCATTTAATGCAGTATAATCCCCATAGCGTTTTACCACATTATTAATTTCTAGTAAATTATTCATTGATTTTTTGGTTAATTAATAGCTGTCTTAATAGCAAGCTTTAACAAACTTACATATTTTTTATATTTAATTAGTATGCTCTAATCTTCAATTGTTACATCAAAACATAAAAAAATAGCTACAGTTTTTAAATTAACTTTAAAAACTATAGCTATTTTAAGAATATCCAAAGAGGTAACTTTACTCTTTAATTAAACGTTTAATTATAAAATCATTTTCTAAAAATATCTTCACTGAATATATACCAGACTTTAAATTAGAAATATCTATTCCTTTCTTTATATTTATTTCCCCTCTTAAAACTCTACCTGAAAAATCTAAAATTTCTATTTTTGAAACAGTATTTTCTTCACTATTTATATGCAACATGCTTTTTGCTGGATTAGGATACATACTAATTTCTTTAAAAGCTTTTGATAGCATTGGAGCAACAATTGGCACAGTAGAACAAAGTGTACTATAATTTGTTTGAGAATCTTTATTGGTCCAAGAACTTGTACTGTGTGCTACATCATCTACTTGAACACAGGTTAAATCTGGGTTATTTCTAATATCAAAAGAAGCTATAGATAAATTTTGCCCGTTAGCAACATTTAAATTTTTTAAAGCACCATTTTTACTATTAAAATATCTTAAATTTGGATTATTAGACACATCTAAATCACCTATTAAATTATTACCACAATAAAAAATATCTAACGCTAAATTGTTAGAAACATCTATGCTTGTTAGTTGATTTAATTTACAATTTAAATATTTTAAACTTGCGTTTGTAGTGACATTTAAACTTGTCAATTGATTCTGATTACAGTATAAGTTTACTAAACCAGCATTGTTGGTAACATCAATAGTTGTTAATTGGTTTTGACTACAATTAAATATTCTAAGCCCTAAATTATTTGAAACATCTATAGTCGTTAATGCATTAGATCTGCAGTTTAAATATCTTAAATTTGTGTTCACTGAAACATCTAAACTTGTTAATTGATTTTGACTACAATCTAACCTTGTTAATGCTGTAAAAGCTTCAATACCTGTTAAATTAGCAATACTTTTGTTTGAACAATTTATTATACCTGTAAAGGCAACTGCTTCACTACATTCTATTTCAGTATTTCCATTAGTATTAATCAAATTATTATTTACTAAATATGATTTAAAATTAACATCAGGAATATTTACAGTACAAACACTATTACAATTAGCACTATAACTTGTCTGTGAATCTTTAAATGTCCAGTTTGTTGTGCTATAAGCTGGGTTATCAACTTGTACACATAGTAAGTTTGGATTATTCGTTATTCTAAAGTCTAACATGTTTTGATTAAACCCATTTGTTACATTTAAAGCTGTTAGCTGATTATTTGTAGCTCTAACAGCAATTAAATCTATATTCTGAGTCAAATCAAGGCTTGCTACCTGATTATAACTACACTCTAAAGATTTTAATTTACTATTGTTAGAAGTGTCAAGAGTAGTTATTTGATTATTTTGACATGATACATATTTTAAATCTACATTACTATTAATATTCAAACCTGTCAATTGATTAAAGCCGCATTCCAAATAACTTAAAGCTAGGTTCTGAGTTAAATCAATAGTTGCCAATGAATTTCTCTTACAATTTAATTCTACTAAGTTAACATTATTAGTAAAATCTATAGTAGTTAATTGATTACTCTCACAATTTATAACTGTCAAATTTTTGTTTTGAGTAATATTCAAATTTGTTAATTGATTACTTTCACAAAACAACTCTGTTAAATGAATATTTTGAGAAAGATCCAAACTAGTTAATTGATTCGCATTACAATATAGTTTTGTTACATTAACAAAAGCTTCTATCCCAGTTAAATCTGTAATCTGTTTCCCTTGACAGTATATTACTCCAGTAAAAGCTGTTGCCTCACTACATTGGATCTCTGTATCTCCATTAGTATTAATTAAACTGTTATTTACTAAATATGATTTAAAGTTAGCGTCTGGAATTGTTACATCACACACAGAAGTATTACAATTTATGCCATAGTTTGTATGCGCATCTTTTAATCTCCAATTAGCAATACTATATGCAGGATCATCAACTTGTACACAAAATAAGTTTGGATTATTACGCATTCCTAAATACCTAATTACTCTATTATTACCATTAGCAATATTAAAATTGGTTAAATGATTATCATTAACAGCAACGTTAGATAATTTGCTATTATTTACAAAATTCAAACTAGTTAAGTTATTCTCATAACAGTGTAAATCTCGAAGTTCTAAATTATTAGAAACATCTAAACTTGTTAATTGATTTTTAAAACACGACAATTTTTTTAACCCTATGTTTCTAGAAATATCTAAACTTATTAACTGATTATCTTCACAAAAAATGGTTCTAAGAGACAAGTTATTACCTAAAGTCAAACTTGTTAATTGATTTCTACCACAAATTAAAGTTAACAAACTTGTATTATAGGTCACATTTATATCTGTTAACTGATTATTAAAACACCATAAATGCTTTAATCTTAAGTTACGAGACACATCTATACTAGTTATCTGATTATCGTTACAATGCAAACCTTTTAAATTTACAAAAGCTTCAATCCCTGTTAAATCAGTTATCCCTAAGTTAGTTGCATAAATAGACCCCCAATAGTTACTTGCCTCACTTACTTGTATTTCATTATCTCCATTCCTATTGATACTTGTATTATTTACTAAATAGTTTTTAAAATTAGCATCTGGAATGTTTACATTTTGTGCGCTAACACTAAAAAACGTAGTTATTAGAATAAATAGCGTTAAAGTATTTTTCATCATTTTCTTTTTTGTTTAAAATATCACACAAAAATGAACTACTTCCATAGTATTCTTCCTAATATGTTTCCCAAATCACTATTTTACTTTCCCTATGATTTTATGATTTTCTATCAAAAAAAATACTATGCACGCATAATTTTTTTACAATTTACTATGCGTGCATAATATTTTTTTTATATATTTGACCCAGTATGGAAAAAAACAAATCAATAGATCATCAATTAAGAGCTACATGGCAAGCAGTTGCTAAAATGTATAATGAGCAAGCTGCAAAGCATAATAGCACTATGGCTACAGCTTTTGTTCTACTTAATATTGATTTTGAAGATGGAACTCCCTCTACCGCGCTAGGACCTCTTATGGGTATGGAACCTACTAGTCTTTCTCGTTTATTAAAAACAATGGAAGATAAAAAAATGATTTTCAGGAAAAAAAACCCAAACGACGGTAGAAGTGTTATCATTAAACTAACTGATTACGGTAAAGAAATGCGTGAAGTATCTAAAGGGCACGTATATCAATTTAATAATGAAGTAAGAAAACATATTACTGATGAAGAACTAGAAAACTTCTTTAAAGTAACAAGAACTATAAATCAACTTATTACAGACAAATTGATTTATGGTGATGATATAAATAAACAAGCTGTATAAAACATTAAACTAATGACAAGAAGAATTAAAAAAGTAGCGATTATAGGTTCTGGAATTATGGGATCTGGTATTGCATGTCATTTTGCTAATATTGGCGTTGAAGTATTATTATTAGATATAGTTCCTCGTGAACTTAATGACAAAGAAAAAGCAAAAGGATTGACTTTAGAAGACAAAGCTGTACGTAACCGTTTGGTTAACGATGCACTAACCGCTTCTTTAAAATCAAAACCATCTCCTATTTACAGTAAAAAATTTGCAGATAGAATTACCACTGGTAATATTGATGACGATTTACATAAAATTAAAGATGTAGATTGGATAATGGAGGTTGTTGTTGAACGCTTAGACATAAAACAAAGTGTTTTTGAACAAGTTGAAAAACACCGTACTCCTGGTACTATTATCTCTTCAAATACTTCAGGAATTCCTATCAAGTTTATGAATGAAGGAAGAAGTGAAGATTTTCAAAAACATTTTGCAGTAACTCACTTTTTTAATCCTCCTCGTTATTTAAAATTATTTGAAGTTGTTCCTGGTCCTCAATGTAAACAAGAAGTTACTGACTTCTTAATGGATTATGGTTCTAAGTTTTTAGGAAAAACTTCTGTTTTAGCTAAAGATACTCCAGCTTTTATAGGAAATAGAATTGGAATTTTCGGAATTCAATCTTTATTTCATCAAGTAAAAGAATTAGGATTAACTATTGAAGAAGTTGATAAATTAACTGGTCCTGTAATTGGTCGCCCAAAATCGGCTACTTTTAGAACTGTTGATGTTGTAGGTCTTGATACTTTAGTACATGTTGCTAATGGTATTTATGAAAACTGCCCAAATGATGAAGCTCATAATTTATTTAAGCTTCCTGATTTCATCAACACCATGATGGAAAACAAATGGTTAGGTAGTAAAACCAAACAAGGTTTCTACAAAAAATCAGTGAATGCTGAAGGTAAAAAAGAAATTTTATCATTAGACTTAGACACGATGGAATATCGTTCTAAAAAACGTGCAAAGTTTGCTACTTTAGAATTAACAAAAACCATTGACAAACCAATTGATCGTTTTAAAGTATTAGTTGGAGGAAAAGATAAAGCGGGTGAATTTTACCGTAAGAATTTCGCAGCTATGTTTGCGTATGTTCAAAATAGAATTCCAGAGATATCTGACGAATTATACAAAATTGACGATGCCATGAAAGCTGGTTTCGGATGGGAAAATGGACCTTTCGAAATTTGGGATGCTGTAGGAGTAGAAAAAGGTATCGAATTAATGAAAGCTGAAGGTAAAGAGCCTGCTGCTTGGGTTGTTGAAATGTTAGCAAAAGGTTCGTCTTCTTTCTATTCAGTTAAAGAAGGAGCAACTTATTACTATGATGTAAATGCAAAAGTTCAAACCAAAAAACCAGGCCAAGATTCATTTATCATCTTAGATAATATTCGTAAAACAAATGAGGTATTTAAAAACTCAGGAGTAGTTATTGAAGATATAGGAGGTGGTATTTTAAATTGTGAATTCCAATCTAAAATGAACACTATAGGTGGAGATGTTTTAGCTGGATTAAACAAAGCAATTGATTTAGCAGAAAAAGACTTTCAAGGATTAGTAGTTGGTAATCAAGCGGCAAACTTCTCAGTAGGTGCTAACATAGGAATGATTTTTATGATGGCAGTTGAGCAAGAGTATGATGAATTAAATATGGCTATTAAGTATTTCCAAGATACTATGATGCGTATGCGTTATTCATCAATCCCAACAATTTCTGCACCTCATGGAATGGCTTTAGGTGGTGGATGTGAATTATCATTACATGCTGATAAAGTAGTTGCTGCTGCTGAAACATACATGGGATTAGTTGAGTTTGGAGTTGGAGTTATCCCTGGTGGAGGTGGTTCTAAAGAGATGGCTTTAAGAGCATCAGACACTTTCCGTACAGGAGATGTACAATTAAATGTACTTCAAGAATATTTCTTAACTATAGGTATGGCAAAAGTATCAACTTCAGCTTATGAAGCTTTTGACTTAGGCTTATTACAAAAAGGAAAAGATGTTGTTGTTGTAAATAAAGAACGTCAAATTGCACAAGCTAAAAAGCATGCTGTTTTATTAGCAGAAGCTGGTTATACACAACCCGTAAAACGTGAAGATGTTTTAGTATTAGGTAAACAAGCTTTAGGTGCATTTATGGTTGCTACCGATTCAATGCAAGCTAGTAAGTTTATCTCTGAGCATGACCAAAAAATTGCCAATAAGTTAGCTTATGTAATGGCAGGTGGAGATTTATCAGAACCAACAAAAGTTTCTGAACAATATTTATTAAACATAGAGCGTGAAGCGTTCTTAAGTTTATGTACAGAGCGCAAAACATTAGAGCGTATTCAGCACATGTTAAAAACTGGTAAACCATTAAGAAACTAAGAAAAATGAAAACAGCATATATAGTAAAAGGATATAGAACCGCCGTAGGAAAATCTAAAAGAGGTGCGTTCAGATTTAAAAGAGCTGATGAATTAGCTGCTGAAACTATCGAATATATGATGGAGCAGTTACCTGAGTTCGATAAAAAACGTATTGATGATGTAATTGTTGGTAATGCAATGCCAGAAGGTTCTCAAGGTTTAAATATGGCTCGTTTAATTTCTTTAATGGGTTTAAAAATTGAAGACGTTCCAGGTGTTACCGTTAATCGTTTTTGTTCTTCAGGATTAGAAACTATTGGTATGGCAGTTGCAAAAATTCAATCAGGAATGGCTGATTGTGTGATTGCTGGTGGAGCAGAAAGTATGAGTTCTGTACCAATGACAGGGTTTAAACCAGAATTAAATTACGATACAGTAGCTGCTGGTCATGCTGATTATTATTGGGGAATGGGTAATACTGCTGAAGAAGTTGCTCAGAAATACAATATCTCTCGTAAAGATCAAGATGAATTTGCTTTAAACTCACATTTAAAAGCATTAAAAGCTCAAGAAGAAAATCGTTTTCAAGACCAAATTGTTCCTATAGAAGTTGAAGAAACTTATATAGATGCTAAAGGTAAAAGAGCAACAAGAAAATATACAGTAACTAAAGACGAAGGACCTCGTAAAGGTTCAAACATTGCTGGTTTAGAGCGTTTACGTCCAGTATTTGCTACTAATGGTAGTGTTACTGCTGGTAACTCTTCTCAAACTAGTGATGGTGCTGCTTTTGTAATGGTAATGAGCGAAGAAATGGTTAAGGAATTAAACCTAAAACCAATTGCTCGTATGGTTAGTTATGCTGCCGCTGGGGTACCTCCTAGAATTATGGGAATTGGACCAGTTGCTGCTATTCCAAAAGCATTAAAACAAGCAGGATTAAAACAAGAAGATATTAGCTTAATTGAATTAAATGAAGCATTTGCTTCTCAATCATTAGCTGTAATTCGTGAATTAGGATTAAATGCAGACATCATTAATGTAAATGGTGGTGCAATTGCATTAGGACATCCTTTAGGTTGTACTGGAGCTAAATTATCAGTTCAATTATTTGATGAAATGCGTAAGCGTAACATGCAAGGAAAATACGGAATGGTAACTATGTGCGTAGGAACTGGACAAGGTGCAGCAGGTATTTTTGAATTCTTAAACTAAAAAAACAAAACAAAATGTCAGATTTATTAAGAGGTGGGCAATTCCTAGTAAAAGAAACTAATTGCGAAGATATATTTACTCCTGAAGATTTTTCTGAGGAGCAGAGAATGATGAAAGAGGCCGTTATGGAATTTAACGATCGTGAAATCATTCCACATAAAACTCGTTTCGAGGCTAAAGATTATGCTTTAACTGAAGAAACTATGCGTAAAGCTGGTGAATTAGGTTTCTTAGGAGTATCTGTTCCTGAAGCTTACGGAGGCTTAGGAATGGGCTTTGTTTCTACAATGCTTACTTGTGACTATATTTCTAGTGGAACTGGATCTTTTAGTACTGCTTTTGGTGCGCATACTGGTATTGGTACTATGCCTATTACCTTATACGGTACTGAAGAACAAAAACAAAAATTTGTTCCTGCTTTAGCAATGGGTGAGCGTTTTGGTGCTTACTGTTTAACTGAGCCTGGTGCTGGATCAGATGCAAACTCTGGAAAAACCACTGCTGAATTAACAGAAGATGGTAAAAACTATAAAATTAACGGTCAAAAAATGTGGATTTCAAATGCAGGTTTTGCTGAAATCTTTATCGTTTTTGCTCGTATTGGTGATGATAAAAACATTACTGGTTTTATATTAGAATATGATAAAAACAACCCTAATGGTGTAACATTAGGTGAAGAAGAGCATAAATTAGGTATTCGTGCTTCTTCAACACGTCAAGTATTTTTTAATGATACTTTAGTACCAGTTGAAAACATGTTATCTGTTCGTGGTGGTGGATTTAAAATTGCCATGAATGCGTTAAATGTAGGGCGAATTAAATTAGCTGCTGCTTGTTTAGATTCTCAACGTAGAATCATTACTGAAGGTGTAAAATACGCTAACGAACGTAAGCAATTTAAAACTCCTATTTCTGAGTTTGGAGCTATCAAATCTAAGTTAGCTGAAATGGCTACTAATGCATATGTTGGTGAATCTGCATCATACAGAGCTGCTAAAAACATTGAAGATAGAATTACTATTCGTGAATCAGAAGGAAATACTCATCAAGAAGCTGAATTAAAAGGTGTAGAAGAGTATGCTATAGAATGTTCTATTTTAAAAGTTGCTGTTTCTGAAGACGTACAAAATTGTGCTGATGAAGGAATTCAAATTTTTGGAGGTATGGGATTCTCAGAAGAAACTCCTATGGAGTCTGCTTGGAGAGATGCTCGTATTGCTCGTATTTATGAAGGAACTAATGAAATTAACAGATTACTTTCTGTTGGAATGTTAGTTAAAAAAGCAATGAAAGGTCATGTAGATTTATTAAATCCTGCTATGGCTGTTGGTGAAGAGTTATTAGGTATTCCTTCTTTTGATACACCTGATTATTCTGAATTATTTGCTGAAGAGAAAGAGATTATTGGTAAATTAAAGAAAGTATTCTTAATGGTTGCTGGTGCTGCTATCCAAAAATTTGGACCAGAATTAGAGCAACATCAACAATTATTAACAGCTGCTTCAAATATTTTAATTGAAACATACATGGCAGAGTCTGCTATTTTGAGAACTGAGAAAAACGTGAAACGTTCTGGTGAAGCTTCTCAAAAAGAACAAATTGCTATGACTCAATTATATTTATACAATGCTGTTGACATTATTACTAAAAATGCTAAAGAAGGAATCATTTCTTTTGCTGAAGGTGATGAGCAACGCATGATGTTAATGGGATTAAAACGTTTTACAAAATATGCTAACTACCCTAATATCGTTGAATTACGTAATATAATAGCAGAAAAATTAAAAGCAGAAAATAAATACTGCTTCTAAAAATATTTACTCGAAAGAGTATAAAAACCTTCTTTAACTTTCATAGGTTTTAGAATTTAGTTGTTTGTTTAAAAGATCGTTAAATTAGTTTTTGACGGTCTTTTTTCTTATAAATATTTATCTTTGAATATGGGTTTTACATAGCCCATAAAATCATTGGAAATAACTAAAAAAACAAATACAAATAATGCCAGATATTGGAACTGTCGGATTACTTATATTAATTGCTAATGGCTTTGTTTCTTATCAAGGTTTTGAAAATTGGCAATTTTTAAATACCTATAAATTTCAGGTTGACAAAATATTAATCAACAAAGATTATAAAAGGCTAATAAGTTCTGGTTTTTTACATGTAAACTGGACTCACCTTATCTTTAACATGTTTAGTTTATATTCTTTTGGAGCGAGTTTAGAACTTCGATTAGGATCTATTTACTTTGCTTTAATATACTTTACTAGCTTACTTGCAGGGAATTTATTCGCTTTATTGATTCATAAAAACCATGGAAAGTATAGTGCTGTAGGTGCTTCTGGAGCTGTTTGTGGAGTTATATTTGCTTCAATAGCTTTAATTCCTAACATTCGAGTAGGTATTTTATTTTTACCGGTATCAATTCCTGGTTGGTTATTTGGTCTTTTATACATTAGCTATACAATTTATGGTATTAAATCTAATAATGATAATATAGGGCATGAAGCTCATTTAGGAGGAGCAGTAATAGGAATGATTACAGCAATTATAATTAGCCCTAGTTCATTAACCCAAAACTACATCCCTATTCTACTTTCTCTTGTACCAACATTAATCTTTATCTTTTTTATTTTGGTAAAACCTCATTTATTACTCGTTGATAATCCTTTTAAAACTCAAAAAAAGCCTCAAACTATTGATGAGAAATACAACGAAGAAAGAGCACTAAATAAAAAAGAATTTAATCTTTTACTTGAAAAAATCCATAAAAAAGGTATTGACAAACTAACTGCAAAAGAAAAAGAAAAATTAGACGAATACTCAAAAGCAAATAGAAAATAATAATTTTATAAATCAAACACTGTAGTGTCTTTAAAAGAATTCATAACAAATGAGCTTTGTATAGTTGAGATTCCTTCAAATACCGAAAGTTTCTCGTTAATTAATCCTTGAAATTGGTTCATATCATTTACTGCTACTTTTAATAAGAAATCAAAATTACCAGATACATGGTGACACTCCATTACTTCTGGAAGACTTAAAATATTTTCCTTAAAAGAATCAATCAACTCTTTTTGATGTTTGAATAATGTAATTTGACAATAAGCTATTATTTGTTTACCAATAAGATTTCTATCTAATAAAGCAACATATTTTTTTACATAACCACTTTGCTCTAACTTTTTAATTCTTTCATAGGTTGGTGTTACCGTTAAGCCAATTTTTGTGGCTATTTCTTTCGTATTCTGCTTTGCATTTTCTTGCAAATGCATTAGTATTTCTCTGTCTATTCTATCCATAAAAGAACTCTTTTCTAAATCTAATAATTTTCGACCTCTTCAAAAGTAATAATAATCTTTATAAATAAATATAAAAGATTTATTTTCTTAATTAAAACTATAACTAGATTAAAATTCTAATAAACTATAGATTTGCATGAAAACAAAAACACATAAAATTAATAATCATGAAAGCTACTACACAACAAGAACGTCTTAACCAGCTTTTAGAGAAGATTACTAAAGCTAGAGATACTTTTTTAGGCTATCCAGTATCTAAAGATTTTGATTATTCAGAACTTTACGAGTTTTTAAAATACCCTATTAATAATCTTGGAGATCCATTTGAAGACAGTACCTACAAAGTACAAACTCATGAAATTGAACGAGAAGTTGTAAATTTTTTCGCAAAATTGTTTAGAGCAAATCCAAAAGATTACTGGGGATATGTTACCAATGGAGGATCGGAAAGTAATTTGTATGGTTTATATATTGCTAGAGAAATGTACCCAAAAGCGATGGTTTATTACTCAGAATCTACGCATTATAGTGTTAAAAAGAATATCCATTTATTAAATATCCCAAGTATTGTTATTCGCTCACAAGAAAATGGAGAAATAGATTATAACGATTTAGAAGAAACTTTAAAATTTAACAGACATAAGCCTGCAATTGTTTTAACCACTTACGGTACTACAATGAAAGAAGCAAAGGATGATGTATCTAAAGTAAAGGGTATCTTAAAAAAATTAGCTATTCAAGATCATTATATTCATTGTGATGGAGCACTTGCCGGATCATTTGGAGCATTTGTTGAACCAAAAATTCCTTTTGATTTTATGGATGGTGCTGATAGTATTTCAATTAGCGGGCATAAATTTATAGGCTCACCAATACCTGCTGGAGTTATTGTTACCAGGCGCTCTTTACGTGATCGTGTATCAAAAGGTATTTCATATATTGGCTCTTTAGATACAACTATAACAGGCTCAAGAAACGGACATAGTCCATTATTTTTATGGTATGCAATAAATAAACTTGGCATAGATGGTTTGAAAGCTAGATATAATCACAGTTTAGAAGTTGCCAAATATTGTAATCAAGAATTACTTAAAATTGGTGTTAATGCATGGAGAAATCCAGGAGCTATAACTGTTGTATTACCTAAAATGTCTAATACTATCAAAGAAAAATGGCAATTAGCTACTGAAGATGATATTACACATATAATTTGTATGCCTAATGTTACTAAAGATCAAATAGATCATTTTATTAAAGATGTAGCTTTTTCATTACATGAAAAAGAAGAAGAAGAACTTGCTTATTTTTAATAACTAAACTTTTTTAGCATAAACAATAAAAAAACATACTATAATTTATTTAATACCAGTACTTTTGCACGCAATTCTGAAAACAGAACAATCATGAAGCGAATTAAAGAATATAAGAAGTTATTTAAAGTAGAAGGAGCCATTAATTTAAAAGAATTAAAAACTACCTACAGAGGGTTAGTAAAAGAATGGCACCCTGATAAATTTCAAGACGAAGATAAAAAAGAAGAGGCTGGAGAAATGAGTACTAAAATAATTGATGCTTATCATTTTTTAGTGAGTATTGCTCCTGAGACTAAAGAAGCTAATTTAGAGGCTTATAAAACCACTATTACAGAATTCCAAGTTGCAGACTACCAACACAAAAGTATGCGTTTGGAAGTTACTTTCACTGACGGAAACACATACGAATACTTTGGTGTTAATCGTATACTTTTTGGGAAATTTATAAATGCCAAATCAATAAACAACTTTGGTAAAAGAAATATTTTTAATTCTTTTTTATATAGAAAATCAATGAAAGCTTCAGTTACAGCTTAATTCTGATTTTACTTTTTACATAACAAAAAAGAGATTGCTATAAAAGCAATCTCTTTTTTTGCATATAACCTTAATTATTAACTTAGTTAGCTCTAATAATAACATCTCCATTAAAGTTCTTAAATAAAAACTCTGGTCCTCCTCCATTGATAGATCCTTTAATCCATTTTTCAACTTTCACACGATATGCATTTCCTCGCTTAGAGTTTCCTTTTGTAACTTTTGCTTTAGATGGTTTTGCTTTTAAATCAAAATCGGTATAAATTTCACCTCTATCTGATTTAATTTTTATATCTGCTTTAATTTTTTTAGGAAAAGTAACATCTATATCTCCATTTAAACTACTAAACGCCATTGCTGTATTTGGAGTTACTTTTAAAAAATTAACTACAATGTCTTTATTTAAAGCATCTGCGCTTACAGAACCACTAACATCTTTTAATGTAATTTTTCCATTTACGTTACTAATATCCATAGAGCCATTTACATTCTCTACTAAAATAAATCCTCTATTTATAGTTGATATTTTTAATGAAAAATTCCTAGGTACCTGTATTTCAAAATCTGTTGTTCCTTGTGGCGAACTATTTACTCGTACTATATTATCAAACTCTTCTGCACTAAACTCTAAAGAAGAATTAGATATTCTTTTTAACCCTTTTTTAGAACTCTTTCTTTTATGTCTCGATCCATGACGGATATCTCCTTCCTTTTTTGTTCCTTTTATAATGACTTCTTTACTAGATGTTCCTTTTACAGTAATTGATCCATTAATAATTCCCATTTTTAAAACTCCTGGTTTCCCTGGGTTTGTTAAGGGAACTCTAACAGTTTCTTGAGCTATAATATTCGTTGTTAATAAAAACAACATACTAACAAGTACTAATTTTATATTTTTTGTATTCATTTTTTTATTTTTTTACGATTGCGTCTCCGTTTAACTGATTAAAATGTAAATGCACATTTCCTTTTCCAATTTTAAAATGCGAATTCGAATCTATTTTATACTTTACTTTTTTTCTTTTACTTTCTTTGATTTTCTTAATTTTTGGTACTGTTTTTTCAACATCAAAATTCGTATAAAACTTTCCATTCATCGTCTTGTAACTAATTGTTGCATCTAAATCTTTTATAAACTTTATAGTAATATCACCATTTAAAGAACGATACCAACTTTCTTCTTTAGGGTTCTCTGCATAGGTTATATCTATATTTTTATTCAAGGCATTTACATCAGTTTTTCCTGATACATTTTGTAAACTAATTGCTCCATTAATATTATGAGCAATCAATAATTTTCCATGTACATTTTCTACAGTTATATTTCCTTTATTAATAGCTTTTAAATCTACACTTGCCTTTTTCGGTATTTTAATTTTAAAATTTAAAACGTACTTATACATTCTCTTAGTTCTATGCTTGTAGCTTCGCCTATTATTAAAATTAAATTCTCTATGCTCAAAATTACCAGTTTCAATATCAAAGTGAGAATAAGGAGAATCTAAATACACATAAATTGCATTTCCTTTTTTAGACGATTTAATTCCTATTTCTTTTTCACCTTTTTTTAAATCTTCTTCATTATCAGCATAAACTGTTCTAGTAGCTTCAACCTGAATTGTAGAACCATTATATCCTTCTACATCGATAGATCCGTATACATTATCTACAACCAATATATTTTCTAAAGAGGCGGTTGTAAATTGTAATTCTTTTTTTAAAGTATGCGTACTTTTTAGTTTTTTATTACTTTTTTGTTTTTGTCCCAACATTGCATTTGAGCAACATAAAATGACAGTAATTGTAATTAGTTTTAAAAATTTCATATTTATTCGTTTTTTGATGAATGACTTTTGGGTATTTCTGTAAAAAGCTTGCCTAGGATATGCCATCTACATCAATCTTATAAATATTTTATATTAAATAATTTGTTGAATACTTTCTTTCATTTTTTCTTTTGCACTTTCATTTACATCTTCTTTTTCTATCAGTTTTTTAAATGATTTTACAGCTTTTTTCTCTTGTAAAATTACCATTAAATCTGCTAAAGCTATTTGTACTAAAGGTGCTTTTTGAAGTGAAATTGATGCTATTAATCCTTCTCTTACTATTGGTATATCGGTATAATTACCCAATGCTTCAACAGCTGATAATCTTACATTTACATTTGTATCATTATTCAGTGTAGAAAACAATGCTTTTATTATAGTTTCTGTTACCTCATTGAGCTTATTAGCCTCATTTACTGCTTGTAATCGTTTATTTGCAGACGGTTGCTCTAGTAATGCTAACACCAATTGTGAACGTACATTTTCTGTTTCTTTTTGCGCATATTTTATTGAGTCTTCTGATACTCCTGAAGAACTAGTCATTTCTTTACCAATAAAAAAACCTGCAACCAAAATCACCACTGTATATGCGAGTTGTTTTGTTACGCTCCCTAATAAAAAAGTTTCTATTCTTTTTAAAAGTGATACACTTTCTTTCTTCTGCTCTTCAGCATTTAACATTGTATAGAATTTCACATCCATTGCTGTGCTAGGTTCTGGAGTAGATTCTTCAATACTCCAAAATGACTTCATCTGATCAAATTCTTCTCTATGCTGCGGATTCACCTTAAGAAAGCTCTCAAACTCATGTTTTTTAACTTCAGATAAATTTTCTGATAAATAATCTATAATTGTATTTTTATATTCTTTATAATCCATCATCTTATCTTTTATCTAAGGTTAAATAAACTTCTTTTAATTCTTGTAAAGCTCTATGAACTTTTGTTCTAGCCGCTCCTTCAGTACACCCCATTATTTGTCCAACCTCTTTATATTTCAATTCTTTAAACTTACTTAAAGTTAAAAACTCTCTTTTTTCATTAGATAATAATTGCATTGCTTTTTTTAAAATAAATGTGTTTTCTGATGTTTCTATATCTTTTTGTATGTCATCATAACCATTTAATGTATAATCTACTTCTTCTATATTTTTATGTTGGTGTTTTTTGATTTTTTTAAAATTATCGTAGTTTACATTTCTTGCTATTTGAAATATCCAGGTAATAAACTTACTTTCTTCTGTATAGGTATGCTTATATTTTAAAACCCTAATAAATACATTTTGCACTAAATCTTCACTTAAACTAGCATCCTTGTTCATTTGATAAAAAAAACCAAATAATCGTCTTTTATACCTTTCATACAACAATCCTAGTTTATGGTTTTCACCATGTTTCACCTTCAGCATTAATGAATTATCTGATAATGTTTCCAAGTTATAATTGTGTTAGTTGATTTTACAAACTGATAAACTCTGTTTTTTTAAAAACGTTACAAATTAATTGTTTTTTTTAAACATTCATTTAATTTCACGATGAGGAAGACCTTTTAATTAAAAAATCTAACAAAAAAAAAGATTGCTTTCCAGCAATCTCTTTCTTCTTAATATCTTATATACTTTTTATTATTCTAAAGCACCTAAATAACGTTCAGCATCTAAGGCTGCCATACAACCAGTACCTGCAGCAGTTACAGCTTGCCTGTATTCTTTATCTTGAACATCACCTGCAGCAAATACTCCAGGCATATTTGTTTTTGTTGATTTTCCGTTAGTAATTAAATATCCTGTATCATCCATATCTAATACTCCTTTAAAAATACCCGTATTAGGTTTATGGCCAATTGCAATAAACACTCCAGTAACAGAAATATCAGTTTTATCACCAGTTTGATTATTTACAGCTCTTACACCTTCAACAACATTATCACCTAAAACCTCGTCAATTTCAGTATTATATAAAACAGTAATATTTTCTGTTTTATTAACACGGTGTTGCATCGCTTTAGAAGCTCTCATATAGTCTTTACGAACCAAAATAGTTACTTTACTACAAATATTAGCTAAATATGTTGCTTCTTCTGCTGCAGTATCTCCTGCACCAACTACAACAACATCTTGCCCTTTATAAAAGAAACCATCACAAGTTGCACAAGCAGAAACTCCACCGCCTATTAAACGTTGTTCACTTTCTAATCCTAAATATTTAGCCGTAGCTCCAGTAGAAATAATTACAGTTTCTGCTTCAATTTCTGTAGTTTCATCTACAATAACTTTATGAATACCTCCTTCTTTATCAGAAAACTCTACACTTGTTACCATACCAAAACGAACCTCAGTTCCAAATCTTTCAGCTTGACTTTTTAAATCTTCCATCATAGCAGTTCCATCAGTACCATTAGGGTAACCAGGAAAATTATCAACTTCAGTAGTAGTAGTTAATTGACCTCCCATTTGCATACCTGTATACATTACTGGTTTCATATCTGCTCTAGCTGCGTAAATTGCTGCTGTATATCCTGCTGGTCCAGAACCAATGATTAAACATTTTATTTTTTCTGCCATATCTATGTATTATTTAGTAACTACAAATGTAGTAGTTTTTTGTTTTTTATCCTCTTAGTATTATATATTTTGATTATAAGTCGATAAAGAATAAAAATATTACATTTTTATATGTTTTTTATTTGTTGTTTACTTTTTTTTTATAAATTTGCAGTCCGAAATAATTCGGGGTGTAGCGTAGCCCGGTCATCGCGCCTCGTTTGGGACGAGGAGGTCGCAGGTTCGAATCCTGCCACCCCGACTATATCAAATCAAAAACCTTGTAAATTCTATACGTTTACAAGGTTTTATTTTTTACATTATTTTTTAATAATTAAGAATAATAACTTTTTGTAACTTCGTATTTATGGAATTACTTTTTTTAGGTTTGGCTGGAGGAGCTATTGCTTCTTATTTTATATTTCAAAAATTTGCACTAAGTAGTAAAAAAAATCTAACACAAAAACAATCTGTTGTTTTGTTAGATAAAATTAAAAAAGTTTCAAAACTAATAACTGTTGAAGGAGAATTCGCAGAAATATACCATCATGAAAACTCCCAAGAAAAGTTCCTTGGACTTTTTACCAGTAAAAAGAAAGCTATTATATTAATTAACGCTAAAGTTCTTATTGGCTTTGATTTTAGAAAAATTAAAATGTTAGCAGATACTAAAAGCAAAACAATTTCATTATCTGAATTTCCTCAACCTGAAATTTTCTCAATAGAGCCTTCTATTCGTTTTTATGATATTCAAAATGGTTTTTTAAATAAATTTAGTTCAGATGATTTAACCAAGGTTAACGCTGAAGCCAAAGATCACATTTCTCAAAAAGTACCAGAAAGTAACCTAATGCAAACTGCCAATAGAGAAGCCTTAGAAGCAATTATGCTAATGAATAGCCTAGTAGAAACCATTGGCTGGAAATTAGACTACTCTTCATTGGAACTTCCTAATGAAAAAATAACGTTAATTGATTAACAATACTCCCAACCTTAATAAAAAAATATTTTTAATAATAGTAGCAATTTTATCTTTTGCTACTTATTACTTTATTGAAACTTCAAAACAACTAGTAAATTGGCAGAGAAAAATTGAAAATTCAGATATTTCTGACGGTTTTGCTTTGTTTATCACTATTAACATAGTCAAATACTTTTTACTTATTTTTGGTATAACATCTACAATCTTTTTAATCGTTACCATTTTAAAAAATAAATATGAACATAGAACAACTACATAATTACTGTAATTCTAAAAAGGGAGTAACAGAACACTTTCCTTTTGATGATGTTACTTTAGTATTTAAAGTTATGGGAAAAATGTATGCTCTCATAGGTTTAGATAAGTGGGAAAATGGAGACCAGAAAATAAACTTAAAATGTAATCCTGAATGGAGCGAAGAATTACGTACTAATTACGATAGTATAAACCCAGGATTTCATATGAATAAAAAACACTGGAACACTGTTATTTTAAACAATGATGTTTCTGATAATTTTGCCTTTGAATTGATTGACCATTCATATAACCTAGTAGTTAAAGGACTTACAAAAAAACTAAAAACCGAATTAGACACCTTATAGTACTATGAAAAAAAATGATTTAAGAATTCAATACAAACAAAGAAGAAAAGATTTATCGAATGTTCAAAAAGAAGAGCTAGAGCAAAATATTTACCAACAAGTTTTTAATATAAAGATAACAAATATTAAGAATGTTCATTTATTTTTATCAATGGAAAAGTTTAATGAAATCAACACTACTCCTATCATTAAATTCTTCAGAGACCTTGATAAAAAGATAATTGTAAGTCGATGCAATTTTCATGACGACTCTTTAACGCATTACTTATTAGATGAGAATACAAAACTTGAACTTAACAAATTTGGTGTTCCTGAGCCTGTTAATGCTAAAGAAATAAATGTAAAAGAAATTGATTTAGTTTTTGTTCCTTTATTAATTTCTGATGCAAAAAAATATAGAGTTGGCTACGGAAAAGGGTTTTATGATCGTTTTTTGGCTTCCTGTAAAAAAGATGTAAAAACTATAGGTCTCAATTTTTTTAAACCCATTGACACTATAGAAGACATTAATGAATTTGACATTCCTTTAGATAAAGTTATTTACCCTCAATAAAAAATCCTGCATTTTGCAGGATTTTTAAATATATAATATTGTATTTCTATAACTATCCGTTCATAGAAATTAAGAACTCATCATTATTTATAGATGTTTTTATTCGTTGCTGAATAAATTCCATGGCTTCTATTGGGTTCATATCAGCTAAATACTTACGTAATACCCACATACGTTTTACTGTTTTCTCATCTAATAATAAATCATCTCTACGTGTACTTGATTTTATTAAATCAATTGCAGGGTAAATTCTACGATTAGAAATATTACGATCTAACTGAAGCTCCATATTACCAGTACCTTTAAACTCTTCAAAGATAACTTCATCCATTTTAGATCCAGTTTCAGTAAGTGCCGTAGCTATAATGGTTAAAGACCCTCCATTTTCTATATTACGAGCTGCTCCAAAGAAACGCTTTGGCTTATGTAATGCATTAGCATCAATACCTCCAGATAATATTTTACCCGAAGCTGGTGCTACAGTATTATAAGCTCTTGCTAAACGTGTAATAGAATCTAATAAAATTACTACGTCATGACCACATTCAACTAAACGTTTTGCTTTTTCTAAAACTATATTAGCAACTCGTACATGCTTATCAGCTGGCTCATCAAAAGTAGATGCTACAACTTCTCCACGTACATTACGTTTCATATCAGTAACCTCTTCAGGACGCTCATCAATTAATAAAACTATTTGATAAACTTCTGGGTGATTCGCTGCAATAGCATTTGCCACATCTTTCAACAACATTGTTTTACCCGTTTTTGGCTGTGCTACGATCATACCACGTTGCCCTTTACCTATTGGTGAAAACAAATCAATTATTCTTGTTGAAAGTGAACTTCCTCTTTCTGCTAAATTAAATTTCTCATTTGCAAAAAGTGGTGTTAAATGTTCAAAAGACACTCTATCACGTACAATATTCGGACTTAATCCATTTATTTTTGACACTCTGATTAAAGGAAAGTATTTTTCTCCTTCTTTCGGAGGACGCACATTACCTAAAACAGTATCTCCAGTTTTTAAACCGAATAATTTTATTTGTGATTGTGATACATAAATATCATCAGGTGATGATAAATAGTTATAATCAGATGAACGTAAAAAACCGTATCCATCTGGCATCATTTCTAATACACCTTCACTTTCTATAATTCCATCAAACTCAAAATCAGGATCGCGGTATTTATTACCACTCTTGTGATGATGCTTGTTGTTATTATTTTTATTTTGATGATGTTTATTGTTGTTATTATTATTGTTGTTCTTATTCTGAGTATTTCTTTGAGGCCTATTATTTTGAGCATGTTGCGGCTTTCTATCGTCCGTTCTTTTAACCTCTTCAGTTTTACTTCTTTCTCTTGGTTTTGGAGCCTCTTTACCTCTATTATTAGTTCCTTTAGGCTTTACAACTTCCTTGTTCACTGTTTTTTCAACAACTACCTCTTTTTTATCTACAGCTACTTCTTTCTTAGGAGTGTTTTCTACTTTTGGAGCCTTTTCAACTTTTTTAGGAACAACTTGTTCTTCTTGCTTATTTACAACAACTTCCTCTTTCTTTTCTTGAGAAACTGGTGCATTTTTGGCAATTCTTTTTCTTTTTGGCTTTTCTTTTGGAGCTTCTTTTTTTGCCGGCTTTTCTTCTTTACTAGTAGCTTCAGCCTGAGCATCCAAAATTTTGTAAACTAAATCTAACTTTTTTAACTGACTCGTTTTAGTTAACCCAATTTTCTTGGCTACTTCTTGTAAATCAGTAAGTTTCTTAGCTTTTAATTCCGAAATCTCGAACATTCGTTAAAATATTTGGTTAAAATCCTCTCACTTTGTATAAGTAAAGAATTTAAAAAGTTATTGTTTGTTTTATAATCTGATTGTTAGTTATATGAAGTATATAACAATTAATGTGTAGTTACTTACAAGGCAAATATATACAAATAATTTAACTTGGAATATTTCTTTTTAAAAAAAGAAATGTTATTTTTGCCTTCCAATTTGGAAAAATGATACAAAGAATACAATCAATATATCTTTTATTAGCAGGTGCTATTTCTGGAGGATTAACTTTATTAGTTAATTTATGGATACAAGCTAAAGAAAATACACCTATATATATAATAGACTTATTTACTAGTGATTCTATTTCTCAAAAAACAGTTCCTGTATTATTTTTCACCTCTGCTATAATATCAATTGTTACTATATTTTTATTTAAAAATAGACAGTTACAATTTGTATTAGGTAGATTAAATATGTTGACAAACCTTTTTTTATTAGGATTATTGATTTATTTATCGCTAACATTACCTGGAGAAAATACTGTTTCTGAGAAAGGTATTGGGATGTTCTTACCTGTTATTGTTATTTTGCTAGTAGTTTTAGCTAATAAAGCAATTAAAAAGGACGAAGATCTTGTAAAATCTGTTGATAGATTACGATAAGCCTAACATCTTAGTATATTTTAGTGCGATAAAACCGAGAATTTATTCTCGGTTTTTTATTTACTTTTTTTTGCAAGCATATAACTTTTTCTCTTTTTTAGTTTTAATATAAAAGTTTCTTTAATAAGAATAATAAAATTTATAATTTTAAATGCTTTTTGATACATTATTTTAGTTAAACTTGTACAAAAAACAAAGCTAAAAAACTATGCAAACACCTAAAAAACAACAAATTAACCTTCAAATGTTAAAGTGTATCTAAGGGTTTACCCTGATACCGTTAGTAAAAACCCTGAAACACCGTTTAGGGGTATTGAGTATTGTGAGAACTCTGCTTCTCCCATAAATTTGTAAACGTAAACAACAAATGAGTTACAAGATTAAAGTTCATATAGCCGATGATCATAAGATCCTTATAGAAGGAGTGATAGCGCTAATAAATATCGAAGATGACATTGAAGTCGAAGGCTTTTCTTTAACAGGAAGAGAAGTGATAAACTGGTCTAAAAAAAACACTGCTGATATATTGATATTAGATATTAATATGCCAGAGATGGATGGAATAGATGTTTTAAAAACGTTTCAACAACGTGATACAAAAATTAAAACAATTATTTTATCTAGCTTAAGTGATCCAAAGCTTGTACAAGAAATGATTGTACTTGGTGCAAATGGATTTTTAGAAAAAAGTTCTGCTAGCGAACATATTGTAGACGCTATTAGAGCTGTAAATAAAGGGTTGCAATATTTTAATGAAGATATTAAAAGCAAACTTTTTAATTTATACGTTACCGGTTCAAAAAATAAAATCAAACGAGAGGAATCTCACAAAGATCTAACTGAACGAGAGTTAGAAGTATTAACATTGATTGCCCAAGAAAAAAGTTCATCTGAAATAGCCGATAAGTTAAGAATAAGTGTAAAAACTGTTGAAACATATCGCAGAAGCCTATATAAAAAACTAAAAGTGAAAAATGTAGTAGGTTTAGCGATGTATGCAGTTAGGAACAATATAGTATAATCCTTTCATTCTATTTTTTCTTTGCCCCCAAAGAAAACTCCCCCAAAACCTATAAATTCCTAATTAATTACGTCGCTAAAAACTACAACAATCAAAATATATCTGGCGATGTACGTGTTATTATATAACATAGTTTAGAAAACCCCTTCATTTTGTTTTCTTTATCCCCTAATTTATGAGAACGTCCCCCGTATCTCCATTAATCTATACTAAGTACGTCGCCTTTTTTTTAAAATTAAACTCTTAAACAAATTTCCTTAAATCATTAACCTTAAAAAATGCAAGCATGAATAAAATTACCCCACTTTTCCTAGCTCTTACTCTTATTTTTGCATCATGTTCATCTACTGAAAATGACGCTGAATTATTGCAAAAAAACGAAACAAAATTAAAATCATATACATTAAAAAGAGATGCTAATGGTAGGTACTCTATTGATTTTGATGTAAAAGAAAACACAGAAGTTAACACCTTTAAAAACTCTGATCAATCTAATGAAATAGTATTATCAGAAGCTGTACAAAAACAAGCTCAAAAGCATAGCAATAACTTCAATCTTGAAAATGACCTTTTAAAAATTGGTTTTTTAGAAGAAAACAATGGTAAAAAAACACAGATTACTGTTGAAGATGAAAACATTACCTTTGCTAAAAAAGGAGTTACTGAGTTTTTAAATAATTATAGTGTTACTAAAAATGAAGACGGTACTTTTACTCTTGATTTTCAGGTAAATGAAAATGTACAAACTGAATTTATTTATAATGACACTAAAGAAATTTATGAGGTACATTTATCAAGTGGTTTAACTAAAAACCACAATTTCTCAAGAACCATAGAAGTACCTCAGAGTAATATTTTAAAAATTGATTTTGTAAATCATAAATATTCAGCAAGGAGTCAATCAGAGGCTGCAGTTAGAAAACCTAACGTAGTTATTGATGACTTAGCTTCTAGCGATTACTTTTAAAAAACATCAATTTTAAAATATATGAAATATAAAAAAATTTTATTTTTTTTATTTTACACCTTAACATTCATTAATATAATTAATGCAAAAAATAAATTTGTAAAAATAGCCTTGAACAAGGCTATTTTTTTCACATATACAAATTCGGATACCATACCATTGGTTAAAAAATATATCATAGCTAAAGATAATTTTAAAAATGAGCTCTATGGTAAAACATTAACAGAAGCGTTAATTTTATTTCATGAAATCAACAACAATAAAAATAATGACACAATTTCTTATTTAGTTCCCGAATTAATAGCTTCAGTATATAATAAAACAAATAAAAATAAAAAAGCAATTAAATATTATAAGTTTGCTCTTCATAACTTTATTTTTGCGCAAAAGGATATTACTTTAGACAAAAAAGACATTTCGAGAGAAATAAATAATTCAGACATAGAAAGTGAACTCGGGAAATATTACCTTAAAATTGGAAGTTTATATTTCAAACAATTTAAAAACACTTCCAACTCACTAATAGCTAAAAAAAAAACTTCCTCTAACAATAAGTTAAATCTATATAGAGATAGTGCTCTTTTTTATTCTTCAAAATTAGATAAATTAAAGTTTACAAATAGCACAATCGAAAAATATAAAGCTATCTCATATACAAATTTATCAGCCTTGTACTTTCTTGATACTATCTATGATAAAGCTGAATTTTTTGCTCTTAAAGCAGTTAAGTTTCATCAAAAAAGTGGTGAAAGAATAAGAATAGCTGGCGCTTTAAATAACTTGGGAAGTGTTTATTTCTCACAAGAAAAATACTTTGAAGCAAAAAAGACATATAACAAGGCTATTGAAGTTATAAAAAATCAAAAAAGTTTTAAAGCAATTCGTTTTAAAGTATCTCTTTATGAAAACTTAGCTTGGGTAATGAGAAATTTAGGGGAAGTCGAAGCTTATGACAACCTTGAAACATCCTATGAATTAGGAGATACAATAAGAAATAGAAACTGGAAAGCAGTAATAAAACAGGCAGAGAACAAACATAATGAAACTATCAAAGAATTAGAAAATGAAAGAGAAATAGCTATTGCTAAGGCTGAATTAGAAAAAGAAAACACAGATAAAATGCTAGCCGGATTAAGTTTACTTATACTTATTGTTTCTGGTGTTGTTATTTATAATTACAGATTACGTCAAAATAATCTTCAATTAAAATTATCTCAAAATAAATTAATAGAGAAACAAAACATTAATCGAATTAAATCAGAATCTCAAATTAAAATTTTAAATGCTACTTTAGACGGTAAAGAAACTGAGCGAAAACAAATTGCAGAAACTCTTCACGACAGTGTAAGTGCTTTACTTTCTTCTGCCAACATGCATTTACGTGCTACAAAAAAACAATTTAACGGTAATACTCCTGTTGAATTAGAAAAAACGCAACAAATTATTTTAGAAGCGTCACAAAAAGTTAGAGATCTTTCTCATAATTTAGTTTCGTCTATTCTTTTAAAATTTGGTTTAGGATATGCCATAAAAGATATTGGTAGCAAATATTCAAATTCTGAACTTCATTTTCATACAAACATTAGTAACATTAGTAGGTATAATCAAGAATTTGAAATAAAACTATACAATGTTATTCACGAATTGATTAATAATATTTTAAAACATAGTAAAGCTAGTAATGCTCATATTGTTTTAGAAGATAAAAATGGATTTCTTTCTGTTTTAATTGAAGACGATGGTATTGGTTTTAATTATAAAGACAATAAAATAAAAACAGGATTAGGCTTAAATCAAATAGAAGCTAGAATTCAAATGATGAATGGAAATTTTTTAATAGAATCTGCCAAAGAAAAAGGAACAAAAGCTACTATAACTGTTCCTATAAAAAATAGAAGTTTGGTTACCGCTTAGCTAACTCAACAATTTCTAAATTTTTTATATCACCTTTTTCTAATTCAAATCGTAACATAGTTCGTACTTGATGAAATCCGTGCTTACCAGCTGCCCCAGGATTTAAATGTAGTAAGTTTAGTTTTTTATCAAACTGAACTTTTAAAATATGAGAATGCCCACATATAAATAATTTAGGAGGGTCATTTTTTAAAGCCTCTCTAACTCTTTGATTATATTTATTCGGGTAGCCACCTATATGTGTTATCCAAACAGAAACTCCTTCAACCATGAATTTAGCATCTAACGGAAATTCAGCTCTGGCATCTTTATCATCTATATTTCCATAAACAGCTCTTAAAGGCTTGTACTTTTTTAAGGTATCTGTAACCTCTAAATTACCGATGTCTCCAGCATGCCAAACTTCATCGGCCTGTTTTACAAATTTTAGTATTTGCTCATCAATAAAACTATGGGTATCTGATAACAATAAGACTTTTTTCATAATGGCGCAATTTATTATTAAAAAAGCAAACCCGCAATATATAAATATATTGCGGGTTCAATATCTTAAGGGGTCAGACTTACGGGGGGACTTATTGTCTTATACCCTAAAGATACTAAAAAAAAACCATTAGACCATCATAAAAACATAAATTTTTGTATATATTTTTATGTTTAATATAATTTATCAATATTCCAATTTAAATTAACTTTTCCTTTTTCTAAATCATGCGGTTAAAATTCCATAATTTAGCTATTTAAAACATTATTTTTTTGAGGTATTTTATTGAGCTTTCATACAATGGAAAAAACTACCATGGCTGGCAAATTCAACCAGATGCTATAAGCGTACAAGAAGAAATTAATAACGCAATAAATAAAATTTTACAAAGTAATATTGCTGTTGTAGGTGCAGGTAGAACAGATGCTGGAGTTCATGCATCACAAATGTATGCTCATTTTGATACATCAAAAATTATTGATGCTAATTTTACCTATAAATTAAATGTTGTTTTACCTAATGATATTGTTATTTACAATACCATACCTGTTGAAGAAGATGCTCATGCAAGATTTGATGCTGTTAGCAGAAGTTATGAATACAAAATTTGGCTTGGAAGGAATCCTTTTTTATTAGATACTACTTGGCAACTGCATCATAAATACAAGAATATTAATGTTGAACTTATGAATGAAGCAGCTACGATATTGCTTGAATATGAAGACTTTGAATGCTTTTCAAAAGTAAAAACAGATGTTCATACTTTTATTTGTGAAATAAGTAATGCTAAGTGGGTACTTAATGAAAATGAATTAACCTTTCATATCACTGCCAATCGATTTTTAAGGAATATGGTACGTGCAATTGTAGGTACTTTATTAGATGTTGGAATGGGTAAAATATCAGTTAATGATTTTAAAAAAATTATTGAGAGTAAAAACAGAAGTAATGCAGGACTTTCAGTTCCAGCAAAAGGATTATTTTTAACAAACGTAGCATATAATTATATATAGTGAGTACAGAATCAGGAAAAGCATTTGATCTAAAAATTTTTGTAAGACTAATGAGTTTTGCAAAACAGTACCGATTAAAATTTGGTACAGCTGTAATTTCAACAATATTATTAGCTATTGCATCAGCGGCAAGCCCGTATGTTTTAATGCATGCTGTAAATGATTTTACAACAACAAAAAACCTTAATCAGTTACTGAACTACACAGTAATAATGTTAGTTATTTTATTAATACAAGTTGCCTTGCAATTTTTGTTTATATACTATGCTAACTGGGTTGGACAACACATTATTAGAGACATAAGAGCAACTGTTTTTAAAAAAATAATGGACTTTAAAATGGGTTACTTTGATACAACTTCGGTTGGTAGACTAGTAACCAGAGTAGTTTCTGATATTGAAACTATAGCCAATTTTTTTACACAAGGTGTTTTTATGATTGTAAGTGATATTTTAAAAATGCTTGTTGTTATTGTAGTTATGCTAGTTATTAATTGGAAATTAGCACTTATAGCTCTTGCTGTTTTACCAATTTTAATTTACGCCACTAAGCTTTTTCAAATTGCAATAAAAGCAACTTTTCAAGATGTTAGAAACCAGGTTGCTAACCTAAATGGTTTTGTACAAGAAAGGGTAACAGGTATGAAAATTGTTCAACTTTTTAATCGTGAAAAAATAGAATATAAAAATTTTGTTGGAATTAATGACAAACATAAAAAAGCACATATAAAAACAGTATGGTACTATTCAATATTTTTTCCTATTGCTGAAATTTTATCATCTATAGCTATAGGTTTAATTGTTTGGTATGGAGGTTTTCAAGTGGTAGAAAATAGCACAGTAACTGTTGGTGCTATTATTGGATTTATAAAAATGGCACAAATGTTATTTCGCCCTTTGCGTCAAATTGCCGATAAATTTAACCAATTACAAATGGGAATTGTATCTGGTGAAAGAGTTTTTGCAGTAATAGACACTGAAAGTTCTATTGATAAAAAAGGAACTATTGAAGCTACTAATTTAAAAGGAAATATAACTTTTAATGATGTGCATTTTAGCTATATTAAAGGTGAAGAAGTACTTAAAGGAATTAGTTTTGATGTTAAAAAAGGGGAAACAGTAGCTATTGTAGGTGCTACAGGCGCTGGAAAGTCTACCATTATTAATTTAATTAGTAGGTTTTACGAAATAGATAGTGGTGAAATTGCCGTAGACACCATTCCTGTAGAACAGTATAATATTAGCTCGCTAAGAAAAAAAGTAGCTGTAGTTTTACAAGATGTTTTTTTGTTTTCTGATACTATTCATAACAATATTACTTTAAATGATACTACCATTTCAGCTGAAGAAGTAATAACTGCTGCTAAACAAATTGGTATTCATGATTTTATTATGAGCTTACCTAATGGCTATAGTTATAATGTAAAAGAAAGAGGTGCTATGCTATCATCTGGACAACGCCAATTAATTGCATTTTTAAGAGCTTATGTTAGTAAACCTAGTATTTTAATTTTGGATGAAGCTACCTCATCGGTAGATTCTCATTCAGAACAAATGATACAAGATGCAACTGATTTAATTACAAAAAATAGAACCTCTATTGTTATTGCACATCGATTAGCAACTATCCAAAAAGCAGACACGATAATTGTAATGGATAAAGGCTTAATTGTAGAGCAAGGTAGCCACAAAAATTTATTACAGAAAAAAGATGGCTTTTACAGAAACTTATATGACAAACAATTTAGTGATGAAAGCACTGAATAAGTTTGATTACAAACTTCAAAATGTTACATTTGTTACTCAATCTTAAAAACTAAAAATCATAAAACGATGAAAAAAGTAATTTTATCTGCGTTTGTTGTTGCTTCATTATTAGCAACTTCATGTAAAAAAGCAAAAGAGGAAGCAAAAGAAGCAACTGTAGAAGCTACTGAAAAAGTTACTGAAGCTACAAAAGAAGCTGCTACTAAAGTAGTTGAAAAAGCTGAAGAAACTGTTGATAAAGCTGCTGAAGCTGTACAATCTGCTTTAGAAGGTATTTCTATTCCTAGTTTTGATAACGAAAAAGTAGAGCAACATTTAAAAGATTACGCTACTTATGCTAAAGATTATATTGCTGCTAAAGGTGATGTTCTAAAAAGCTCTAAATTAGCTACTAAAGGTGTTGAATTAGCTACTAAAGGTGCTGAGTTAGTAAAAACTTTAGATGCTGATGGTGTTAAGAAATTTAACAGCGTAATGAGTGCTATTCAATCAAAAATGGCACCAGCTAAATAAGCATATTTAACTATATTTAGTTATAAAAAAGGTTCTTCATATTGAAGAATCTTTTTTTATTCCATTACGTCTTTTTGGAGTTTTTTTGATAATTCCTCTAAGCTGTTGTATAGCTCAAAACCTCCATCTTTTATATATGAAATTTCCCCTGTTTCTTCAGAAACTAACATACAAATAGCATCCGTTTTCTCTGAAACTCCTATTGCTGCCCTATGACGTAAACCAAAACGAGAAGGTATTTGAGAATTATCAGAAATTGGTAAAATCACACGAGTTGCTACCACATAATTATCTCTAATTATTGTAGCTCCATCATGTAAAGGGCTGTTTTTATAAAAAATACTTTCAAGAATTGCTTCGTTTACTAAGGCATTCATTTTATCACCTGTACTTACTAAAAAATCTAAATTATTAGTTCGTTCAATTACAATTAATGCTCCTGTTTTAGTTTTTGATAAGTTAACACAAGCCTTTAAAATCACCTCAGTATCAACCTCAAAACTAATCTCAGATTGTAAAAACTTTAACTGAGTTAAAAAACCTCTTTTAGTTGAAAAATTAGTAGTTCCTATCATTAATAAAAACTTTCTTATTTCTTGCTGAAATACAATAATTAAAGCAATAACTCCACCAGATAATAAGTACCCTAAAATACCACTAAGCATTTCCATATTTAGTGCTTGAGTCATCTTCCATATTATAAAAATAAATGCAATACCTATTACGATATTTATAGCTACTGTACCTTTTAATAACTTGTATATATAATATAAAAGAGCAGCTACTAAAATAATATCTAATACATCTAAAAAAGAAAAATCAATAAAATCCAAATCTATGTTTTTAGTAGAGTTTTTGTAAATGTACTAATTTTTAAAACAACACTTTTTAAGCATTTGTTAGTTCAAAAACAGTTATTTCTGGCCTTACATTAAATCGCACTTGCCATAAATGTCCCACTGCTCTATTTATGTACAAAGTTCTACCATCTTCTAAATCAATTTCGCCTGAAGAATACTTTTTATTTTTAACAGGAAGCATAGGTGGTGGTAAAAAAGGAGCTTTACATTGCCCTCCATGAGTATGCCCGGAAAGTATCCAGCTATTGAACCCCCTCCATATATCTATATCGCATACATCAGGGTTATGACACAATGCTACATTCGCTTTGTTTATATCAAAAGTAGTCATCGCCTTTTCAGGATTAAAATTAAGCCCCCAATAATCATCAAATCCTATAAAATTTAAACCAGCTACTTCTTTATGAGTATTACTTAAAATGGTAACTCCAGATTGTTCAAGTAAACTTGTTATTTTATCTGCTACATTTTGTTCTAGCCAATTATGTCCATAATCATGATTTCCTAAAACCCCTACTGTTCCTAAATTTCCTTTTACTACATGTTTTAAAACAGTTTCTAACTGAGTAAATTGTTCTTCATTCTCATAACTAACATAATCTCCTGTATATACTACAAAATCAGGGTTGTATTCTTGCGCTTTTTTAAAACTATCTATGATGTACTGATAGTCAAATCTGTTACCAATATGCACATCGCTTATTTGCATTAATGTTTTCCCTTCTAATGCGGAAGGTAAATTTTTAATTGGCATTTTTTTCTTAACAAACTCTAACCAAAAAGGTTCTATTTGCCATGTATACAAACCAGTCAACAATCCTAAGCCTATAGTACCGAAAATAGATTTTTTTAAAAATTTTCTTCTTTTCATTACATTTAATTTTCTACAATTGATTAAAAATAGTAACAGCTTCTACAGCTTCTTTCACATCATGTACACGCAATATATGTGTACCATTCATTAAGGCAACTGTATTCGCCACTGTAGTAGCGTTTAATGCCTCTTTAACTGAACAACCTAAGGTTTTATATAGCATAGATTTTCTAGAGATACCTGTTAATATAGGTGCATCTAAGTTTTTGAATAATTCTAATTTTTTTAATAATTCAAAATTATGAGCTATTGTTTTTCCAAAACCAAAACCAACATCAATAATAACATCATTCACTTTTTTTTCTTTAAGTTTAAATAACTGCGCCGCAAAAAAAGAAATCACTTCTTTTACTATATTATCATACTGCGGATTGGCTTGCATGTTTTGTGGAGTACCCTGCATGTGCATTATTATGTAAGGTACTTGTAATTTTGCAATTGTTGTAAACATATTAGCATCCATTGCACCTCCTGAGATATCATTGATAATTGCACCTCCTTTTAAAATTGTTTCTTCAGCTACTTTACTCCTAAAAGTATCAATTGAAATAAGAATTTCAGGGAATTCTTTCGTTAACAACTCTATTACTGGTACAATTCGTTGTAATTCTTCTTGTTCAGAAATATGCTTTGCACCCGGCCTAGACGAATAAGCGCCGACATCAATAAAAGTAGCACCTTCGCTCAACATTTTTTCTACTTGGTGTATTATATCTTTCTCTGAATTATATTTTCCACCATCAAAAAACGAATCTGGAGTAATATTTAAAATCCCCATAACTTTTGGAGATGATAGATCTATTAAATTTCCTTTACAATTAATCGTCATTTAGCTTACAACTTTATTAATTACATGTGTTTTTTCAGGAGCTGTATAATTTTTCATCTTCTCCATTAATCCGTCTATAGTCTCATCAATTAACAATAAAGCTCTATTTTCAGGTTTCAAAAATCCTTCTTTAACCATAAAATCTAACTGTTTAATTGTAGCATCAAAAAAACCATTCACATTTAATACTCCAACAGGTTTTTGTTCAATATGTAACTGTTGTAACGTTAAAGCTTCAAAAAGCTCATCTAAAGTACCAAATCCTCCTGGCAATGTTATATAACCATCAATCATTTTGCTCATTATTACTTTACGCTCACTCATTGTTTTAGTAATAATAATTTTTGTAATATTAGAATGTACTACTTCTTCCTTCTTTAATAAATCAGGAATTACCCCAACAACCTTACCTCTTTTTTCAATAATTTCACTGGCTATAGCACCCATCATTCCTATTTTACCACCACCATAAACTAGGGTAATATTATTTTTTGCAAAATAACTACCTAAATTAACTGCAATATTTTTATAGACTTCATTGAAGCCCAGACTAGAACCACAAAAAACAACAATGTTATTTAATTTCATACTCTAAAAATAAATTATTAGGTAAAAATAAAGGAAAACCTAATGGTTTTATTATTTTTACCTTATTATTTCAGAAAACAAAAAATGCAAAATACCTCAAAACAGTACGACTTAGTTATTGATGAATGTAGAAGTTTATTTGTTAAAAAAATGTCTGACTATGGCAGTGCTTGGAGAATTTTAAGGTTACCTTCTCTTACAGATCAAATTTTTATTAAAGCTCAACGTATACGTCAATTACAGGAAAATACTGTTCGTAAAGTTGATGAAGGAGAGAAATCTGAATTTATAGGAATTATCAATTACTCTATCATGGCTTTGATACAGTTAGAACTGGGTATTGTAGATCAACCAGATCTATCAACTGAAAAAGCTGGTGAATTATACGATAAACATTCAAACATTACTAAAGAGTTAATGGAAAACAAAAATCATGATTATGGTGAAGCTTGGAGAGACATGCGTATTTCATCATTAACAGATTTAATTTTGCAAAAATTACTTCGAGTAAAGCAGATTGAAGATAATAAAGGAAAAACATTAGTTTCTGAAGGAATTGACGCAAATTATCAAGATATGATAAATTATGCTATTTTTGCTTTAATTCATCACTCAGAATTAGACAGTTAACAATATTAAAAAACACCCTTAATTATGATATTAAAA
Organism: Tenacibaculum sp. MAR_2010_89; assembly: GCF_900105985.1. Classification (NCBI taxonomy): domain Bacteria; kingdom Pseudomonadati; phylum Bacteroidota; class Flavobacteriia; order Flavobacteriales; family Flavobacteriaceae; genus Tenacibaculum; species Tenacibaculum sp. MAR_2010_89. Next base: position 501,199 of record NZ_FNUB01000004.1, read on the forward strand.
TTACTAACTCATATTTCAAGAATACTAGTAGGTCTTTTATTTATTTATTCTGGATTTGTAAAATTAGTTGACCCAATAGGGTCTCAATATAAATTTGAAGAATATTTTAGTGAAGGAGTTTTAAATTTAGAATTTTTAATTCCAGTTGCACTGCCTTTTGCCATTCTTTTAATAGTTTCTGAATTAGTTTTAGGTGTTATGCTGTTAGTTGGTTTTAAACCTAAGTTTACTGTTTGGAGTTTATTTGGTTTAAATTTAATCTTCTTATTTTTAACTTGGTATTCATATACATACAACAAAGTAACTGACTGTGGTTGTTTTGGTGACGCTATAAAGCTAACTCCTAAAGAAACCTTTTACAAGAATGTTATTTTTATGGTGTTTATTGTAATTTTAATTTTAGGCATAAAATTTATTAAACCCTTAATATCAAATAAAATAGCTTCATTATCTACTTATATTTCTGTTTTCATTTCTTTAATTATTGCTTATTATGTTTTAAACCATTTACCAATTGTTGATTTTAGAGCCTATGCTATAGGAACAAATATTGAACAAGGTATGCAATATCAAGAAGGAAGTGATGATGCTCCTCCTATTCATGATTTTGAAATTAGTACAGCAGATGGTGATAAATTAGAGGAAATGCTTTCTAAAGACAAAGCAATGCTAATTCTTATGACCACTACAGAAAAAGTTAACAAAGAAGGTATGCTTGAAATTTCAAAGGTTGCTGCAAAAGCTAAGAGCAGTGGTTATGAAATTTATGTTCTAACATCAGATATGATGATGGCTGATGTTATTTATGAAGAAAATTACGATGCTTTAAATGCTTTCAAAAAAGAATACAATTTACCATATACTTTTGGTAGTTGTGATGAGAAAGCTATAAAAACTGTAATTAGAGCTAACCCAGGAATAGTAACTGTTAAAAAAGGTATTATTGATGGTAAATGGAATTGGACAGATGCTGATGATGTAGAATTATAACATTAAAATAAAACAACTTTTTATAGATACTTAAAACCTCACAGATTTTGTGAGGTTTTATTATATTCGCATATAATGAAACAACTGCTATTAATTTTTATAGGTGGAGGAGCTGGAAGCGTATTAAGATACTTAGTAGGTAAACTTTTAAACAATTCTCAAACTGGTATTCCTTACGGTACTTTTGTTGCTAATATTTTAGGTAGTTTATTAATTGGTATCATTTTAGGGTTTGCTGCAAAAAACGAAACCTTAACTCAAAACCATACGCTTTTACTAGCTACAGGTTTTTGTGGAGGATTTACTACATTTTCAACCTTTGCATACGAAAATCATGTGTTTTTAAAAGCTGGAGATTTTACAACCTTTGCCATATACACAATAGCTAGTTTTATTATTGGATTCTTGGCCGTTTTTGGCGGGATCTTTTTAACTAAATTTTTATAATAATGACCAATTTAACAGAGTATAAAGAAGAAGAACACTATGCAATTATTACCTTAAATAACGGTAAAGTAAATGCTATTTCTCATGAAGTTATTGATAATCTAAACCTATGCTTAGATAAAGCCGAAAACAATAAAAAGGTTGTTATATTAACTGGAAAACCTGGAGTTTTCTCAGGAGGGTACGATTTAAAATCTATGACTGCATCTCCTAAATCAGCACTAGACCTTGTTACCAAAGGATCAAAATTATCACTTAGAATGCTTTCTTTCCCTATGCCAATTATAATAGCTTGTAACGGTCATGCTATAGCAAAAGGAGCTTTTTTATTATTATCCGCTGATTATCGTTTAGGTACTGATGGTGATTTTAAAATAGGGTTAAATGAAGTAATGATTGGAATGACTATGCATAATGCAGGAATAGAAATTGCAAAAGCTCGTTTAACTCCAGTATCTCTTAATCGTAGTGTAAATAACTCAGAAATCTACACTCCTAAAGATGCTATTTCCGCTGGTTTTTTAGACAAAATTGTTCCACAAGAACATTTATTACCAACTGCAATTAAAATTGCTGAAATGTTTACACAATTAAACCCTAAAGCACATGCAGCTACGAAACTAAAAGTAAGACAAACTTCTTTAGAAAAGATAGAAAAAGCTATACAACAAGACATAAAAGAAGGTTTAACTCCTCCTTCTAAATAATTATATAAAAAAACTAAAAGTAAAGAAGTTTAAAACTTCTTTACTTTTTATAAGCTTTTACTCCTGCTTTTATTTCGATGTCTAAATAATTATCTCTTGGAGTTATTGGGCAAGAATACCTATCACTATAAGCACAATATGGATTATACGCTTTATTAAAATCAATCACTATAGTACCGTCTTTTTGTTCATCGGTAGTTAATACATCAATAAATCTTCCTCCACCATACGAAGTTGTTCCATTTGTTTTATCTAAGAAAGGTAAGAATAAATGGTTTTTATATTTTTCTGTTGAAAATTTATTTTTATAAATAGCTAATTTTAATTCTTTATTTTCTATTGTAAAAGTAATTACTCCATACTTTTCATATACAGCCACCCTATCTGTTGTTGTTGGAAAATTAAAAGTAGGCGAATCTGGAGTCTTTTCTATCTTTGCTTTTACCTTATAAGTTTCATTTACTGGGTAAAAATCTAACCCTGTAAAACTTTTCAATCCTTTTTTTGTTAACGGAGAAGTTGTAGCATCTTTAAATTTAGAATTTAATGACTTTTGAAAATCAGTTTTACCAAGTTGTTTTCTTTTTCCTTGAGAATTACATGATACCATTGTTATCATAGTAATAAATACAAAAAAATGTTTCATCAATTTATGTTTAATAAGTTCAATTATTGGTGAAGATACTAGAGTTAAATTATGTTACAATAACTTTTTTTAAAATTAACAAATTCCACTTTATCAATATATAAACATCTATTTTAAATAGAGTAATTGTTTAAAAATCACCAAGGACAATCTCTTTGCTTTTCAACAAGAAACATACATTATAAACATTTAAATACCAAATACATAACACAAACTAAGATTTCTTTTTTTTAAAAAAAACTTGTTTATACTTAAAAATAAATTCTACATACTATTTTTTTCTTTGTGCTATTTACTTATATAGCCTAACTTCATTACATTTTTCACATAAAAAAACAATATTAAACATCAAATCTTATTAATCTTATAAAAAAAACATTTAATTCTTTTTTGAAAAATTAACAAGTTTTATTATATTTGGTTAAATACCTACTAATTTATAGCATTATAAGTGGTAAAAAAACGAGTTTATCTTCCTAAATAAGAAAAACTTATAAAAAAATAATATATTTTGATTGTTTTTTAACATATAAAACCGTAAATAACGCTATATTTGACCCCCAGTTTTTTATTACAATATTGTTATAAAAAAATTAATGAGATGTCTTAAATAGACTATAAGAGTTATATCTTTTTCAATTTTAAATCAACACCAAACCTAAATTGTAAAGATTATTTTAATTTAAAACGAAAGAAGCACTTAATATGAATTCAGAGTTAATTAGTAAAGGAGAAGAGTTTGAAACCAGAAAATTCAAATTTGTTACTACTAGTGATAGAATATTAGCTTCAAGAGAAGCTAAAGCGTTAATTTTAGAAATTAATGAAGTTTATAAAGAAACTAAAGATAGTAACTTAATGGACTTAATGAAACGTTTAACAGTTGTTAAACAACGTATAGACAAACGTTTAAAAGGAAAACCATTAACGGCCTAATACTTTTTCCTAAAAAAGCACGTTATAAAATTAAGGGTGCTATAATTAATTATCTAAACCCTTAAATATGATATTTATTCTTGATAAAAATTCTAGGTCTTTTCCTAGAATTTTTTTTTAGTTTTGTATACTAACCAAATTAAACTCGGGATGTAGCTTAGTCCGGTTAAAGTGCTGGTCTGGGGGACCAGAGATCGGAGGTTCGAATCCTCTCATCCCGACTTTCAACTCCTCTCTTAAATTCTAAAAATCAATAATTTAAGATATATTACTTGAAGGAGGAAGAATAAGTTTGTTTAAAAACCTTTCTTTAAATCCAATAATATTGGGGTTCGTTTGATCAAGGTCAAATTCTTCATTCACTTGCTCTCCACTTGCATATTGCCTCAAAAAAACTGGTATTGATGAGTTTTGTATTAATTTAGGCACTGCAAAATTCTCATTCCATGAAGGCCATTTTTCAGGAGAACTGTGATACCTAGCAATCCATAAACCATAGCATGTTATTTCACCTTTAATTAATATTGAAAATGTAGTATTATCATGATAATTTGCATAAACACATGGAAGAATATTTACAGAATTTTCACTTTTTTCCTTACTATAGGAAATTAAAGTCTCTGACCAACCTCTATAGTACTCTTCAGATATGGAGCCATTACTTCCACTTACATTTCCTTCAACATCTAAAAAAAAGAAAAACTCACTCCCTTGTGACTTCCAATAATTGACAGTAAAGGTAGAAAAAAGATCATTTACTCCTTGCTTAGCATCTGTTACCCCCTGTGAATAAGAACCTCCTACATGGTTTGTATGCCTTGCAATAGGTAGTAGTTTTATATTATTTTCATGTAAAGTATTATTTTCTAAATTATGCGAATACTCCACAGGGTAACCAGTAGTAAAATACCTTCCCCATGCAATTGGCATTTCATTATAATAAGAATATACTTTATCTATTAAATCATTTGCGGGTTGAGAACTGTCTACAATTTTAAATGAACCTTTGTTAATGTTTGATTTTATCATCTTTTTATTCATGTCTCTTTTTTATAAGAATAGTTGATCTATAAACTAATTAATTGGTGAAACAAAACGAAGCATAGTTAAAAAAAATACTCAAAATCTAGTTTTTTAACACGTTAAAACTATTTAAATTTACAATAAATCAACTATTCTTATAAAAAAGAGACATGAACGTTTTTTAATTAAGTATGGACGTAGCAAAATCACCATACACCTATAAATTTTTCTTTTTTGACACTTAAATTTAGTGCTTTGTAAACTTAAGTCACATAAAATAAATTGCTAATGCAAGCCTACTTACGAAAATCCTCACGGACTTTCTATCTGTGATTTATTTATTAAATTTAGTGTTTAAAATACGCAACTAATCTTACACAAACACTTAGTGCATACATAAAAATCGATGAATAATAATCATATCAGATATCTTAGTCAAAATCACATTCTTTTTAAAGAAGCAATAATTGCATTTTCAAAAGAAAGAGCCGAAAAGGCTTCTACCTTAGTTAAATTATATAAAACAACTGCAGACAAAAGAATTTATGGTTATTTAGTTCTAGATTTCAGTTTGTCAGAAGATATTGTTTGTGGTGATTTAACAATATTTAAATCTGAAAAAATAGATTTTGATTTAAAAGACACTTTTGGTCAACAAATATCTTGGACATATATATCAGCCGTAAGAATGCCCGAGTATGTAAATTTTCTTAATTCATCTTTATATACATTAGCTTTAAGTTCAATTTGTTCATTTGCTTTTGAACGACCAGTATATTCAGCAACCGAATACACATATGAAAAGCATTTGGAAAAAAAAGCTAGCTTAGAAGAGTTAAAACATATTGGAATGTCATTCCCTATTCTTTCCTTGGGAAATGACGGTACTGAATCAAGAGTTCATTCTTCTATAATTTCTCAATGGATAAAAAATTTCAAAGAAATATATAAAGTAGTAAACACGTTTTCTGAAACTGATAATTCGAACTCAAAGCTAACTTTCTATTCTTTTTTTCAAATAATGAGATTGGTTCAATTATCTCTTCAAAATAAAAAAAATGATTTTGATTTATCCTTTAGTTTATTGATAGCTGCAATTGAAAGTGCAGCTACATTTTACTCTATGCCTATAAGCCCAACAAAACCAAAGGAGCATAAACAATGGTTGAAATTAAGAAAAAGTGGAGATCCAATAATTAATAATCTAGCAAATAAATATGAAGAGTTATGGGCTAAATTTTCGCAAGTAGAAAAAGACTCTCAGCTATCCTCTAGGTTTATAAAGTTTATTTTTGAATGCGCTCCCAAAGAGACTTGGGAAGAAACTATTGATAATGATTTGTTAAGAGATGGGATTAACTATAGACAAAAATACCCTCACGAAGTAAGTCTCCAGTCTGAATTGACTCCTTTTACATTATCTGATGAACAGCTAGAAGAGGTCATAAAAAAGACTTATTCATATAGATCAAATTTTTTTCATAAAGGAATATCAACCCCTCATCAAGAGCATAAAAATTCGAATAGAAATAGATTTTTTGAAAAGACACTAAATATGTCCCGATACAATAAAAAAAAGAAAGAAACTCATCTGAACATTGAATCTTTATATAATTTACACGCAAAATACGAATTAATGAGCTGTATTGCCCGAGTTTCGATAACTGAAAATGCAAAGCGTACTACAACAAAACCTAAACTGCCTTAAAACTCAATTTAACCAAACCGTTGGCAAAATGTAAACTACACAACAACATCATTAAAATTATTTCATTGGTTGTGTATCCTTCATATTTACTTTACACTACCTCTTTTAAGAAGAGCCTATCTTCTTTAATAGATTCAATAAAAGCTTTCAAAGGTCTCCTTATGAAGTTTTCGGGAGATCTCATTTTTCTTTTTCTTAGTTCTTCATTAATAATATCTCTTGCATGATATCCTACAGAGCCAATAAAATAAAGGGGGACTTCATTTAATTCGTTCTTATAATTAACTAATTGTTTATCTATAAAGTTCCCTATACAAGAACTTATCATTTCTTTTGCGTAAGGATGCTCAATATTCTCAAATAAAAAACGTGCAAATTGCGCTAAATATTTATTAGGCATTTTTGACCCATAGAGTTTTGATAAAACCATATCATCATCTAGCTTAAACTCTTTTTCCAAAGAAAACTTAAGGTCTTCTGGTAAACTTCTATAATAATAACTTTTTAAGAGTTCTTTTCCTAAATGATTACCACTTCCTTCATCCATTAAGATGTAGCCCATTGCTTTTACTTTTTGTTCAATTACTTTTCCATTAAAAAAACAACAATTAGACCCAGTACCCAATATGCAAACCACCGAAGGTTTACTTGAAGCAGCAAAAACAGCTAACATTAAATCTTCTTTAATAGCAATTTTTGATAGGTTGGTAAATTTTTTCTCAAAAATGTTCTTTATTTTATCACTCCCTTTTTTATTATTACACCCTGCTCCAAAAAAGTAAATAGTTGTTACTAACTTTTTATAAAACGATAATTCGCTACAGTTTTCAAGAATATTTTCTATATCTTTTTTCTTTAAAACAGAAGGATTCACCCCTTTTGTTCTAATTCTTCTTACTATATTATAATCTAGGCTTTCTAACAAAATCCAATCGCATTTTGTTGACCCACTATCTGCAATTAATATCATTTTATCTAAGAAACTTCTAACTGTAAATTATAATTTTTGATTTTACTAATCATATTACTTACTAAATCTTTACCTAATTTAAGTCCGTTATTAGACTGCTTTAACTGCGTATTTGTATACACAACATTATCAACCATTTTATTAATAACTATTATTGGTAAATGTCTTTCAGAAAGTTTGATCAGATATTTATTATCTTCAGCATGGCGTTCAGGAAATAATGAAGGTGATATAATTAAACCATCAATAATATTTTCAGATAATAATTTTGTGTACGTAATTTCTTTTTCTGGGCTATTACACGTTTGATAAACCATAATTCTATGTTTTTTTTCACATGTTTCTTCAGTAATACCTACTAATAAGTTAGAAAAAAAATCATTTTTTAAATCAGGTAGTATAACTCCAATAATAAAGTTCGTTTTTCTTTTTAAATTCTTAGCAAAAAAATTAGGCCTGTAGTTTAATGACTTTGCTATTTTAGAAATCCTTTCTTTAGTTATACTACTAATTTCATGGCTATCATTTAATGCCTTAGAAACTGTTGACACTGATACTCCCGATTTTAATGCTATTTCTTTTAATGTTACGTTATAATTCATATAATTAAGCTATTAATTTGGGGTTATATTAATTTTATAGATACTTTACTTATAAACCTATTGAAAATATTTATTTGTCATAACTTTACGTCATAAATCCTTACTGTCTATTCATTCAAGAACTTTTCTATTACAGGTAAAATAATTAATTCAGTATCTACTAATGGTTCTTTTAGAACTTTTACACATTCATTTACCTCCTTTTTTACCTTTTTTGTAATCTTCTTACCATTAAGAACCTCAACGCAAACAAGTGATAACTCCTTAAGTTTCTTATAATGATTTTTTATTAAACCTATGTTAGGGTTTGACTGTAATTTTAAAAAGTCGTTATACCCTTTAATCCATTTATTAAAATAATTTATCAACTCTTTCTTTTTACTTACGCTAGTTCTTTTTAAATAAGAGTTCATTGTTTTTTTAAAGTTATACCCATCAATTGCATCAGCAAAACAAGCATCAGCAAAAAGCGTAAATGGTGAAAATGATTTATACTCTGTTCCTCCTTTATTTCTTGTATAGATCTCTACAGGTTCATAAACACCTGTTAAAACTTTTAAAGAACTTATATGATTACTCTTAGTTATGTTTCTTAAAATGACATCTCTGTTTTTAAAATGACTAATTCCTAACTCTTCTAACTGAAGACTAATTGGACGCAGTCTTTTTCTCATGTTTTCAAGATTTTTCACTTCTTTAACCGACCAAAATCTTTCTGCAATTGCTGCCGTTCTTGGCCATATTCTAGAATCTATAGTTAACGGAGTAACAAGTTCACTCCACATAGTTACTTCACCTCCTAAAACTCTTTTTTCTTCTTCTTTCGTAAGCTTTCCATTTCCTGCAGGATCAAATAAATAATGATGCTCAACCGATTGCATTCTATCAATATAGTAATCATTAGATAGCACTGCTTGGTATCCATTTTTTACAGCCTCAGTTAATGTTCCATTTTTAAAGCCTTCATTTACACCTCTCCACGAATGAATAATAGCAGTTTTAGGCATGTCTTTAGTCATTATTTCATCCCACCCCATTAATTTCTTGTTGTATTTTTTTAATATCTCTTGTAATTTGATATTAAAAAATGTTTGTAAATCATGATTACTATTTAAACCTTCTTTCTTCTTAAATTTTTGTACCTCATGATTTTCATCCCAATGCTTCCCTTCATTTTCATCACCTCCTATATGGAAGTAATTATCAGGAAACAATGGCGTTAATTCAGCAAACAATTTGTCTAAAAAAACATATACTTCTGGATTAATGGGGTTTAATGTGGGATGAAAAACTCCAGAAAATCTTTCAATTTTATAATCATATCCTTTTTTACTTCCTAATTCAGGATATGCTGTTAATATTGCTGTAGCATGTCCAGGAACATCAATTTCAGGAACCACTCTTATACCTAATTTATTAGCATAAGAAACAATATCTTTAATATTTTCATGCGTATAATACTGACCATCAGAACCTAGCTCGTGTAATTTAGGAAACACTTTTGACTCTACCCTAAACCCTTGATCATCTGATAAATGCCAATGAAAAACATTCATTTTCATAGACGCCATAGCATCTAAATTTCTTTTTAAAACACTTAATGGTTGATAATGCCTTGCAACGTCAATCATTAACCCTCTCCATATAAAACGTGGAGAATCTTTAATGGTAACTCCTCCAACATAAAAAGAGTTTTCATTATATCTTATTAATTGTAATACTGTTTCTAATCCTCTTATAGCTCCTACATCAGTTTTAGCTAAAATCTCAACCTGTTTCCCTGTTACTAAAACCTCATATGATTCATCAACATTTAACTGAATATCAGCAACTTTATTAAAGGTAATTTTAATAGTTGCATTTTTTTTATTCAAAAAAGGAAAGCCTTCTTTTACAAAAACACCAGTTCTATTAGTCAGCCTTCTTATAAATTTTATAGCCGCCCCATGAACTCTTCCATCTTTATTATTAATAGAAACAGTAAAGTCTTCATTAATATATACCTTATTATTATTTTCTTTTATTTCCTTTGGCCAAGGCATTAAATTATACGTTTCTGATAATTTATTTTGACCATTAACCATTATAACACTAAATAATAAAATTGTTAATAGGTTATTTATTATTCTTTTTATCATATAATATTTTTAAAGTTTTTTATAAACTTCTATAATTTTGTTATCCACTCCTAGCTCTTCAATCTTCTCTACCCCTGTTATTATAAGAGTATCATTATTTATTTTAGCATTGAATTCAAAAACTTTCCCTTCCCATTCTCTATAATTCAAATAATCAAGATATTCTTTATAGACACCTTTTTTATAGACATATCTTCCTCCTCCTGCTACATATACAGCTGAAGAATCTTTACCTTTATTTAAATCGTGTCTTAAAAAAGAAAAGTGAGTTTTATTAATAATTTTAATCATCTCCTGATTGGGCGATACTGTAGAAAAGGTAGAATCTTTTGTTATAGTTTTTGCTGAAACTAGTTGCCAAGTTCCTTCTATTTTAGACTCTTCTTCAATGCCACACCCCAGTAATAGTAATAAAAAGATTAATACACTATATTTCATATTAAAAGAAATAGCGTTTAAACGCCTCAATAGCTGCATAATCTGCCATACCCAAGTTACGATACTTTTCAGCAGTTAACTTGTTTCTATCTTCTGCCCTAACCCAAAACTCTCTCGCATCGTTTCCTTGAAACATTACTTTATCTTTTTGAGACTGGTGATAGAATATTGCATGTCTTTTTTTCACTACCTGATCAGGACTCATTGGAATAGCCATTTCTATTTCATGAGGTTGCCATTCAAACCAAGCTCCTCTATACAACCAAACCCAACAGTCATTCATGTATTTTTGATTTTTAAGAACCTCTAATGCTTCAAAAAGTGAATTTAAACATACTTTATGAGTTCCATGAGGATCTGCTAAATCTCCAGCTGCATAAATTTGATGTGGTTTAATCTCTTCAATCAAAGCACACATGATATCAATATCTTCTTTTGATAAATTGTTTTTCTTAACCTTTCCTGTTTCATAAAACGGAAGATTCAAAAAATGAATATTATCATCAGGAACACCTAAATATCTAGTTGCAGCCAATGATTCTGCTCTTCTAATCCCTCCTTTTAACTTCCTAACCTCAAGTGTATCTATTTCGTTTGCCTCTTTATTTAAAATAGAAGAAATAATATTTTCGGTATTATTAGAATTTGGATCAAACAATTTAAACACCTCAGCAAATTTTAACGCATCATCATCTGAAACTGCAATATTCCCTGATGTTTGATACGCTACATGAACTTCATGTCCTTGTTCAACTAACCTATCAAAAGTTCCTCCCATTGATATTACATCATCATCAGGGTGAGGACTAAATATAATTACTCGCTTTTTCTCTGGTGTACTTCTTTCTGGACGTCTTGAATCATCTGCACCTGGCTTTCCTCCTGGCCATCCAGTTATTGTTCTTTGCAATGCATTAAATATTTTTATATTCAATTCATAAGAACTCCCTTCTTCTACCAACAAACTAGACATTCCATACTCGTTATAATCTTTATCTGTTAACTTAAGAATTGGTTTACCTACTTTATCACTTAGCCAGAAAATTGCTTTCTTTTTCAGCTCTTCTGTCCAAACACATGATGAAACTAACCAAGGTGATTTTATTCTTGTTAATTCAGAAGAAGCCTCTTTATCTAATACAAAAGTTGCATTAGTATGCTCTTGAAGATATGTTGCTGGAACTTGTGAAGTTATTTTCCCTTCAATCGTTTGTTGAATTACTTCAGCTTTATTAACACCCCAAGCAAGTAATATAACCCTTTTTGCTTTTTTTATGGTGTTAATTCCCATTGTTATGGCTCTTTTAGGAACATTCTCTATTCCTAAAAAATCTGACGCAGCATCTTCTCTTGTTATATGATCTAAAGTTATACTTCTTGTACTAGAATTATAATGAGACCCTGGTTCATTAAAACCAATATGACCAGTTCTCCCAATTCCAAGTAATTGAAAATCTAATCCTCCAGCTTCTTTTATTTTTAATTCATAATCTACGCAATATTGATACACCTCTTCTGGTTGAATTGTTCCATCAGGTATATGAACACTTTCTGGAACTATATCAATATGATTAAATAAATGCTCATGCATAAAATGATGATAACTTTGAATATCATCTGGTTGCATTGGCCAATATTCATCTAAATTAAAAGTAATTACATTAGAAAAACTTAACCCTTCTTCTTTATGCATTCTTACTAACTCTTCATACACTTTAATCGGTGATGAACCCGTAGCTAAACCTAAAACACACTTTTGGTTTACACTAGCTTTTTGCTTTATAAGCTGAGCTATTTCTGAAGCAACTAATTTTGATGCTTCTAATGAGTTTTCAAATATTACGTTATGACTCTTTTCAAAACGTGTTTCTTCAAACTGTCCTGCTAGATGATATTTCATTTCTTTATTATTTGACATAACCATGCTTACCTTAATCTTAAAATAAATTACTTTGTAAATGTAGAATACCAGTTCTCTCTTTGCGATTTTTTTCGACAAATAGCCATAAAACTGCTACTAAAAACAATCGAGAATGCATACTTACATCCCCGATTATTTATAACAAAGTTTACTGGTTAAAAATTACTGCTTCCGGTATCCCACCAAAGTCTGGTTCCTCCATTATCTAAACCTTTTAAGAAGCTAACTGCCTTTTGAACATTTGCTGAATTGGTGTTCTTCTCACTATCCACAAAATTGATACGGCGTATTTGAATATTGGTATCTATTTCTCCTCCACTGTTATTAACTACAACAGGAAAAACTTTAGGATATCCTGTTCTTCTAAATTCACTCCATGCTTCTTGACCATCAGGAAACATTGCAATCCATTTTTGAGTAATTATTTGCTCTAATTGCTCTTCATTTGTTCCTGCCTGATTGTAAGCTATTTTTACATCTGTTGAATATGCTACATTATTAGTTGCATTAATTGCATCAACAAAATCGTTTGGAGTACTCGTTGCATCTGCTAAATAAGTACTAGCCCCTGCAACACCATGCTGTGTAAAAGAAGCCTTTACACCTTCTTCATAATTTACTTTAGCATTTCCTGCTCCAGCCCAGCCTCTTAACGCTGCTTCAGCTTTCAAAAAATGAATTTCAGCAGTTGTCATCCATACTTTTTGAGTAGCTGTCATCACAACTTCTCCTAATAAAGAATGGCTACCATATTGAGATTTCGCATTAATATCAATTCCTTGACGAATTCCTTTATAATTTCCTAATGCTGCATTTGCTGGTGCATTAAAATATTTAGAAATTCTTCCATCATTGAATCCTTTTAAAATCACTTCCATTTCTGCACTCATACAAATATCTCCCCAAGTTCCACTAATAGTTGCTAATGGATGTGAAAAACCACCCATGTTTACTGTCATTGTGTTTGCTATAAATCCTGCATCACTAGCTAATGCTTTTTCTCCTTCAATTTTAGCCATAGCCTGATTTACTTTAGATACTCTAATAGCTAATCGTAATCGTATAGAATTAGCAAATGCTCTCCATGAAGCAACATCTCCTGCTAAGTTTGACTCGTCAAACGGAACAAATTGCATGTCACCTTCATATTTTTTTAATCCTGTAATAGCATCATCTAAATCTTTAAAAAACGCTTTATAGGCATCTTCTTGAGAATCGTATTCACCTGTAGTACCGTAATCATTAAATTTTGAATAACGAATAGGTCCAAAAACATCTGATACTCTATGCATTGCCATTACTTTTATAACATTGGCTAAGAAAACAAATTTCTCTCCTCCTTGTGAATTTGATAATTCTACTTGCTCTTTTATCTCTCTTGCATATGGCATTACTCCATTTCCGTTATTTGCATCATATGCATCGTTCCATATAAAACCATTCCACCCATTAACTAAAGCGTATGTTTGATTATTTATATTTCCTGCAAATGGTGTTGGAGCTGTCATATATCCTGAAAAAACATCAGCATTTAAGTTCTGTTGTAACTGGTAGTTCCATGCAGGCTCTACACGAATTATATTAGAAAACATTGGTGAAAACCTAGATCCAATATGGTTATTTTGCTGTGTTAAGCTTTCTTGTGAGATACCATGTGGATCGGTATTTATCTTAGCAAAATCTTCTGTACACGCATTAACAATTACTAAAATTATTAATAGTTGTATATATTTAAAAGTTCGTTTCATTTCTTAAAAGTTTATATTAACATTAAACCCTATACTTCTTGTTGATGGTTGATTGAATATATCAACACCTTGTAAACCTAAACCTGTACTTGCAGATATGTTTGGATCAAATGGAGCTTCTTTATAGAAAAAGAATAAATTATTTGCTATTAAAGACAATCTTACGCTTTTAAAGAACTCTCCTTTTACAGGTAACTTATACCCTATAGATAATTCTCTTAAACTAACATTAGTTGCATCGTATACATATTCACCTAACATTCCATCTCTACCTCCAATAGCATTATAGTAATCTTGAGCCGTTATTTGAGATGCAACACCTGCTTCATTTACTACATTAATCATTCCGCCATTAGTATTTCTAGCGTCTGCTGTTGCTTGAGAAACACCATATTTATCGTTTACAGCCTCTGTAACACTTACTACATCTCCTCCGAATTTACCATCAATTAAAAAACTAAAAGTAAAATTCTTGTAATCAAAACTATTACTCCATCCTAAAGTAAAATCAGGTTGAGCATGAGCTACTGTTTTAAATTCCGTTGATTTTAAAGCTCCAGAAGTATTAATTACTGGCACACCATTTTGATTTCTCACTAATGATCTTGCTTTTATACTACCAAAATCTTCTCCTTCTATTAATGAAAACTCATAACCATTTACACCTCTAGCAGTAACAATAGCCTCTCCATCTTGTAATGAAGGATGAACTGAAACGACTTTGTTTTTATTTTGTGCAAAATTTAATACTGTATTCCAAGTAAAGTTTTCATTTCTTATTGGCTTTCCATTTAAAACTAACTCTATACCTTTATTAGAAATCTCTCCAGCATTTACAATGTTTTGAGAGTATCCATTTGGATTAGGCTCAGCTTGAATAAAAAATATTTGATTCAATGTTTTTGTACTATAGTACGTTAACTCAAAACCTAAACGGTTGTTTAAAAATCTCCACTCAGTTCCAATTTCAAATGCCTTTTGTCTTTCTGGCTCTAATGTTTCTCCTTCAATTGGAGCAAAAGGCGCCGTACTAATACCTGTATTCGTTTGATTTATTTTATTTAATGGTAATGTAGCATATACAGGTATATCTTTACCCACCTCAGCATAAGAAACTCTAAGCTTTCCAAAATTAATTGACTCAGGCATTTCAAACATTTCTGAAAGAACCCCCGTTAAACCAATAGATGGATAGAAAAATGAAGTTGAATTTGTATTTACTAAGGTAGATGACCAATCTGTTCTTCCTGTTACATCTAAGAATAACATTTTTTTATACCCAAAATTTGCTGATCCAAATACAGATTGCACTTCTCTATTTCCAACTGATTGCCTTATATTATTAGTTGTTTCAAAATTAGCAATAGTAAAAACATTTGGAAAGTTTAATCCTTTACCATCTCTACCAGAATCTAATAAAATTTGATCTCCAATAGAATATTTTGTTAAACTAGTTCCTAATAAACCTGTAAAAGTTAAATCTTCTGAAAAGTCTTTAGAATAATTAGCTATTAAATCAATGTATTGTTGTGTGTTTTCAGTTTTCTCTAAAACATACCTTCCATTATCTCCAGAATTTACAGGATCTGTTCCTGCATATTGCTTTTTATCAAATGTAAAAAATGACTTATCATAACTTACTCTCGACTGTAATGAGAAGTTATCTGTTACTTGATATTTAGCAGATACATTTGCTAATACTCTTTGTACAATATCTTGACTCGGGTTTCTGTTTATTAACCAATATGGATTTTGCTGAATGTTTTCATCAAAAGAAGAAGCATACTGATCCATCATATTAGTTGTTTGATTAAAATATTCAAATTTATTTTTATAAATATCTCTATCAATTCCTACTGGATGTAAGTACACACCTGTTAACGCATTCGAGTACAAACCATTTGTAGGTCTATTCCATATTCTTTGATCAGATAAATTAACACTTGCAGAAATATTTATTTTATCTTTTAAAAATTTAGCCGTTTCTCGTAATGTTACATTATTTCTAACTAGTCTATTTCCTGGAACAACACCTTCAGCTAATGTATTAGCATATGAAAAATAGGTTTGTACTTTAGCATTTCCTGATGTTAAAGCTACAGAGTTTATTGCTGTATAACCTGTATTAAAAAAACTTTTAGCATCGTTACTTAATCCTTGAGCTTTTGCACCCCATGATTTAGGGTCAGTTACTCTACCATTTTCAGCTATTGGACTTCCCACTGAAGCTGATTGATATTCAGATTGCAATTTTGGTAAAGACATTACATTGTCAACTGTAAAACTAGATGAAACATTTACAGACAATCTACCTTCTTTTCCTTTTTTTGTTGTTACAAGAATTACACCATTTGCACCTTGACTTCCATATAAAGCAGAAGCTGACGCTCCTTTTAATACTGTTATAGATTCAACATCATCAGGATTAATTAAAGACATAGCGTCTCCTCCATCTCTGTTCCCTGTTTGACTACCAAAAATATCAGTTCCTGGTTCTGAACCATTAGATCCATTTCCACTATTTAACATTGGTACTCCATCAATAACATATAAAGGATCATTATTAGTAGTAGAAGAGTTACCTCTTAATACAACTTTTGCAGTTCCTCCTACACCAGACGAACTTCTTGTGATAGTTACCCCTGCTGATTTACCTGATAAACTGTTAATAGGATTTGTTTGTTTTACCTTTGTTAATTCATCTCCATTTACTTCCTGAGCTGAATAAGTAAGTGCCTTTTTTTCTTTTTTAATTCCTAAGGCAGTTACAACTACTTCATTTAAAACATTATCATCTTCTAATGCTATATTAATAGTTACTGACTGATTGGTTACAGCTTTTGATTGTGCTTTCATACCTAAATAAGTAAAAAGCAAAACATCTCCTACTGAGGCTTTAATTTGATATTTCCCATCAAAGTCGGTTTCAACCCCTTTAGTAGTTCCTTTAATAATTACTCCTACCCCCGGAAGAGGTCCCCCCTCTGACTTCGAAGTCACTACCCCTTTTATTGTTTTTTCTTGACCTAAAGCCAGTTGTGTTACTAAAAAAGAAAAACAAAATAGTAGTAAAATTTTATTTTTTTTCATGAATAAGTTAATTAATTGTTTGCTTAAAGTTATGTACTTCTGAAAATGTTAAAAAAATATTATATACAAACAACATCAAATAGGCAATGAATGACTCTATTTTATAGATTATCATAAATCAGTCTATTTTAGATGTTAAGTCTTGTTTGGTACACCCAAAAAAATGGTATAAATTACACACTCAATTTACTTTAATTTTGAATTTTAGAAAAAATAAATACTCAAATAGAACCATAAAAAGAAAGTACCATATCCTTTTTTGGGCTGGCTATTTTCTTTTTAACGTTATTAGATGGGGAAGCTATTTTGATGATTATTGGTACTCATTAAAATCTAACTTAATAGAATTCCCTCTACATATATTTATTGTTTATGCTAATTTGTATTTTTTTATTCCAAAATACCTAATACAAAAAAAGTATAAAAGATATATTACATCATTATTTATATCACTAAGTTTTTTATACACTGCTAGAACAGCTCTTAATTATTTCCTAGTCACTAAAAACATATGGCCAGAATCTGAAGGATACCAAGAGGCCTTTACCTTTAATCATATTATAGCTGTTACACTGGGAGAACTATATGTTTTAGCTTTAGCTACAGCTATAAAACTAACAGTAGACTGGGTAAACCAACGCAATAGAATAGAAAATTTAAAAAAAGAGCATTTAAAAAGTGAATTAAACTTTTTAAAAACCCAAATACAGCCACATTTTTTCTTTAACACATTAAACAACCTGTATGCTTTAACTTTGGAAAAATCAGATTTAGCATCAACAGTCGTATTAAAACTATCTGATATAATGCAATACGTTATTTATGATGTAAAAGAACCCAAGGTAAAGCTTTTAAAAGAAATTGAATACATCCAAAACTATTTAGATTTAGAATTACTTCGTTGCAATAAAAATTCAACAGTAGATTTAAACATAAAAGGAAATATAGCCAACGCAAAAGTGCCTCCTTTAATTTTTTTATCATACATAGAAAACTGTTTTAAACATGGAAATAAAAATAATAATGATTTTTATATCTATATTAGTTTCGAAATCACTCAAGAAAACAATTTAATTTTTAGTCTTAAAAATAGTTTCGAGCCTTCTTTAAATCAAAAGAAAAAAAGAGGGATCGGAAATACAAATACGAAAAGAAGGCTTGATTTAATATTCAAAAAAAATTATAAACTTGATATTTCACAAGAAAATAATTTATATTCTGTTAATTTAGAGATTCCTCTAACCAAAAAACAATAAAGTGAAAATTAATTGTGTTATTATAGATGACGAACCTTTAGCTATTAATGTTATAAAAAACCACCTACAAGAATTTCAAAACATAAATATTGTAGATACATTTAATAACCCTTTAGAAGCAATAAACACTCTTGAGAAAGACCCTATAGATGTTTTGTTTTTAGATATTAATATGCCAAAAATGAACGGGTTAGAATTCTTAAAAAATATCCCTGTAAAACCACATGTAATCATTACAACTGCTTATCGAGAATTTGCTGCAGAAAGTTACGATCTAGATGTTCTTGATTACTTAGTAAAACCTATACCTTTTCCACGATTTTTAAAATCGATTAATAAACTTACTCAACAACTACATTTAAATCAAAATGTGAAAAATATTCATACAAATGAAGATTCTTATATTTTTTTAAAGGTAGACAAAAAACTAGTTAAGGTAAAATATGACAACCTCTTGTACATAGAAAGTTTAAAAGACTACATAAAAGTTTGTACTACTGATGGAAACTACATCGTACATAAATCATTAACAAGTATAACAGAAGAACTACCAAGCAATAACTTTTTACGTATTCATAGATCATATACAATTGCTATTGATAAAGTAAATTCTGTTGAAGGAAATTCAGTAGATATAAACAATAAAAGAATACCTATAGGTAGAAAATACATAAACAATACAAAACAAATTATTTTAAACAATAATTAATTAATGAAAATAAAGGCTTTTTGTCTTTGTTTTTATTTTGTTTATCAAAAAAAACATAGTTGTTGGTAGAATTAATTTACCATAAACCTTTCAATTTCATTAGATTTCAACTTTTAAAAACTAATTAATGATTAACTTAAGCTCTCTTGATTACACTATAATCATATTATTTTTCACTATTGTATTGGCAATAGGTATATATGTATCTAAAAAATCTGGTAAAAATTCAGAAGAGTTTTTTTTATCTGGAAGAAACATGCCTTGGTGGTTATTAGGATTATCAATGGTAGCAACAACATTTTCAACTGATACACCTAACTTAGTTACAGATATAGTTAGAAAAAACGGAGTCTCTGGAAATTGGGTTTGGTGGGCTTTTCTAATAACAGGTTTACTAACAGTATTTGTTTACGCTAAACTTTGGCGAAAATCAAATGTAAATACAGACATTGAATTTTATGAACTGCGTTATGGTGGAAAACCTGCAAAATTTCTTAGAAAGCTACGTGCCGTATATCTTGGTGTCATATTCAATATAATGGCTATGGCTGCAGTAACACTTGCCGCTATAAAAATTGGTCAAATAATGCTTGGCTTAGAACCTTGGCAAACCATTGTATACGCAGGAGTAATTACAGTTATTTTCAGTGCTATAGGAGGATTCAAAGGTGTCGTTTATACAGATTTCTTATTGTTCTTTGTTGCAATGATTGGTGCAATTGGTGCTGCTTGGTATTTAGTTAGCTTACCAGAAATTGGAGGTTTAAAAAACTTAGTTACACATGAAAACGTTATAAATAAACTATCAATACTACCTGACTTTAGTAATACTGAAGCTGTTATTACCTTATTAGTAATACCTTTTGCTGTTCAATGGTGGAGTGCCTGGTACCCAGGTGCTGAACCTGGTGGTGGTGGTTATATTGCTCAACGAATGCTTGCCGCAAAAAACGAAAATCATGCTATAGGTGCTACATTCTTTTTTAATATTATGCATTACGCTTTACGCCCATGGCCATGGATCTTAGTTGCTTTAGCTTCTTTAGTTTTATACCCTGATTTAGCTAGTATAAAAGAGGCTTTTCCAAATGTAGCCGACAATAAGCTAGGGCATGATTTAGCATACTCTGCCATGTTAACAAAACTACCTAGTGGTTTATTAGGTATTGTTTTAGCTTCTCTGATAGCAGCATATATGAGTACTATTTCAACTCATTTAAACTGGGGAGCGTCTTATATAGTAAATGATTTTTACAAACAACAAATTAACCCAAATGCTTCGGAAAAAAAGCTAGTTCTAGTAGGTCGAGTTTCAACAGTTGTTTTAATGTTATTTAGTGCTTTATTCGCATTATTATTAACAAATGCCCTACAGTTATTCGAAGTTATTTTAATGTTTGGAGCTGGTACAGGGCTAATATTTATTTTACGTTGGTTTTGGTGGCGTATTAATGCCTGGAGTGAAATTGCTGCAATGTTTTCTTCTGGTATAATTTCAATACTATTAAATTTCACTTCATTTGGCGAGGTTCTTTTTAATTCAGAAACAGGGGTGTTTCCTAGCTGGTTTAAATTCCCGTTTATTGTACTTATAACAACTTTAGTATGGGTAATAACAACCTTTTTAACCTCTCCTGAAAAAGATAAAGTTTTATATAATTTTTATAAAAAAATACAACCTGGGGGAAAAGGTTGGAAACATATTACAAACAAAGCTCAAAACGAAAACATCAACCTTATTAATTCAAATGAAAAATGGAGCGTTCCTAACGGAATATTAGCCATGCTTTTAGGCACTGTATTTATTTACAGCTGTATGTTCGCTACTGGTTACTGGATTTATGGTAAATATACCTTAGCACTTATTATTACAACAATCGCTATTGTATTTGCCTATTTACTTATAAGAGTATGGAAAAAAATAAGCACAACTATTTTATAACAATATATTCTCTGTGAAACGATTACAATCAGTTGATACACTTAGAGGGCTAACTATAATTGCAATGATTCTAGTTAACAACCCAGGTACTTGGAGCTTTGTTTACCCTCCATTACTTCATGCTAAATGGCATGGATTAACTCCAACTGATTTAATCTTTCCCTTTTTTTTATTTATCGTAGGAATATCAATAGCACTAGCTTATAAAAATAAGAACGCTAACAAAGCTACTTATAAAAAAATAATTGTTAGAAGTTTAAAATTAGTTGGATTAGGTTTATTTATAAATATTTTTACTCCAAATTTTCCTTTTTTTGAGGAACTACAAACTATAAGAATACCTGGTGTACTGCAAAGAATAGGAATTGTTTTTTTTGTTTCTTCAATATTATTTCTAAACCTAACTATAAAAAGTATTATCTCAGTAATCATCTTTGTATTAATAGGGTATTTTTTATTTACAGGTTTTATACATTTACCTAATGGAGAACTCCCTTCTTTTGATAACAATTTAAACAATTGGTCAAATTATACTGATTATAAAATTCTAGGAAAACATATGTGGAGAAGTACTTTTGATCCAGAAGGCCTACTTAGCACCATTCCGTCAATTGTAACTTGCTTGCTAGGTATCGTTGCTGGTAAAATACTTACTTTCAAAAACAACTATAAAAAAGAACACCAATTACTTTTTTATGCTATAATTCTTTTTACTCTAGGCTACACTTGGAGTATTTGGTACCCTATAAATAAAACTATTTGGACAGGTAGCTTTGTTTTAGTTACGGCAGGCTGGGCTTCATTTGCCCTTTCTATTACTTATTATATTAATGATATAAAAAACATTACACTAAGTAAAAAGCTTATATATGTTAGTAAAAATGCCATAACTATTTATTTTTTATCAATGGTAATAGCCAAAACATTTTATTTAATTAAAGTAAATGATAATGAAAGTATACATTCTTGGTTATTTAATATTTTTTTCAACCATCATATTCAAATTACTGAGTTAGCCTCTTTGCTATATGCTCTTAGCGTTGTTTCTTTTTATCTTTTACTAAGTTACATTCTTTTTAAAAAGAATATTTTTTTTAAAGTATAACAATCATGCTATCAACTAATCAATCAATTCAAGAGAATAAATATTTTTCGAAATTAATTTATTCGAAATCTTATTATAGTACGTCATTTTCAGATAATATTTCTTTTTCTTTATATGAGAAATTTAAAAACTGGATAGTTGGTGAGTTTGATTTGTTCTTTAAAGAAGAAAATCATAACAGTTTAAATATATATTTTCCTAACGGAATAATAACAATAGAAATAAAGAACAACACAAAAATAAGTATCATTGTTAAAAACAAGAATAGTAAAAAATGTAAAAACATGATGCAAAAAGTTCTTAAACTGTATCTTTTCTCCTTACCAAAAATCACTTAAAAAAAAGACTCTCAAACGATTAAAAAAATACATTTAAAAAAAGTAAAAAAAAGTTTTTGTAGTTTCGAAAATCATTATATATTTGCCACGCTTTAAAGCAAAAGCCGATGTAGCTCAGCTGGCTAGAGCAGCTGATTTGTAATCAGCAGGTCGTGGGTTCGAGTCCCTCCATCGGCTCAAAAAATAAAAAGTGCTAACAAATTTGTTAGCACTTTTTTTATGCACTATTTTTTCTAAATTTGCTAACTATAAAACTACTTAAGAATTTCTAATGAAAAACATTTTTGTTATTGGTATTGCTGGTGGAACTGGAAGTGGAAAAACAACCGTAGTAAATCAAATAATTAATGAACTTCCTGCGGATGAGGTTTGTGTAATTTCTCAAGACTCATATTACTGTAAAACTGATAATCTTACTTACGAAGAAAGAACAAAAATAAACTTTGACCATCCTAGAGCTATTGACTTTGACTTATTAGTTGAACACCTAAAACAACTAAAAAATAAGCAAATTATTGAACAACCAATATATTCATTTGTTGCACACAATAGAACGAAAGACTCTATCAAAACACACCCTAGAAAGGTTATAATAGTAGAAGGTATATTAATTTTCAACAGTAAAGAATTACGTGATTTATGCGATATAAAAGTTTTTGTACATGCAGATGCAGACGAGAGACTTATAAGAAGAGTTCGTAGAGATATTAAAGAACGTGGTAGAGACATTGATGAAGTTTTAAGTAGATACCAACACACACTAAAACCAATGCATCAGCAGTTTATTGAACCAACTAAAAATTTCGCTGATATTATTATACCTGGTGGTGGCCACAATAAAGTAGCTATAGATATTGTTAGAACTGTAATAAACGATCGCCTATAACTATGAATTTAAAATCACTAAAAAATAAATCTCCATTTAAAATTATAACGAATATTTATATTCTTATTTTGACTGTCTTTATAATATGGATGCTTTTTTTAGATGAAAATTCGTACCTTACCCATAGAGAGTTTAATGAAGAGATTAAAGAGCTCGAAACATGGATTGACTATCACAAACAAAAAATTGCAATAGACAAAGAAACAATAGAAAAACTGAAAGATTCTTTAGAACTTGAGCGCTATGCACGTGAAAAATATCTTATGAAAAAAGAAAACGAAGATTTATATATTATTGAATTTGATACTATAAAAAAATAATGGATAATTATTTATTTAACGAATTTCAAGAGGTAACGTCTCAAGCTTGGAAAACTAAGATACAGGTAGACTTAAAAGGCGCTGACTATAACGATACTTTATTATGGAAAACTAATGAAGGAATCACCGTAAAACCCTTTTACACTAAAGAAGATAGAACTCAACAAAACATACATCTTCCCAAAAAAGAGTTCAATATTTGCCAATCAATCACTGTAGAAGACGAAAAAAAAGCAAACTCTTTAGCTAATGATTACTTAAAAAGAGGAGCCAACAGTATTGAATTCATAGTAAATAATCATTTAGATTACAAAACTCTTCTAATTAATATAGACCTTCAAAACACTGTTTTATATTTCAGATTTAAACACTTAAATTCAAAGCTAATTTCAGACATATCAGAATTCATCAATTCTGACAATTGCTATTTCAATATTGATATTATTGGTAATTTAGCAAGCACTGGAAACTGGCACAAAAGTCAAAATGAAGACCATACAGAAATTGAGTCTATTATAAAAAACGCTACAAATTCAATTTGCGTAAATACTTCTATCTATCAAAATTCAGGAGCAACAATCACTCAACAGCTTGCTTACACTTTAGCACATGCTAACGAATACCTTAATCACTTTGATAAAGAAGCTGCTCATAAAATTCATTTTAATTTTTCTATTGGAAGTAATTATTTTTTTGAAATCGCAAAAACAAGAGCTTTCAGAATACTATGGAACTCTCTTCTAAAAGAATACGATGTAAAAGAAACAACAGCACATATTTTTTCACAACCTAGCTTGCGAAATAAAACTTTATACGATTATAACGTAAACATGCTTCGAACTACTTCAGAATGCATGAGCGCTATACTAGGAGGAGCTGACACTATTACTAATTTATCTTATGATAAACTATTCCACAAACCAAATGAATTTGGTGAACGAATATCAAGAAATCAATTATTAGTACTAAAAGAAGAATGCGAATTAGAAAGCGCACAACATATTGCTAATGGAACTTATTACATAGAATCATTAACAAACCAATTAGCACAACAAGCATTAGACATCTTTAAACAAATAGAAAATGGTGGCGGATTTCTAAAACAATTACAAGAAGGAACTATTCAACGCAAAATAGCCGAATCTGCAATAAAAGAGCAAGAACAATTTGATAATGGTTTATTAGTTTTATTAGGCACTAATAAAATTCAAAATGAAAAAGATAAAATGAAGAGCGATATTGAAATTGATCCTTTCTTAAAAAAGCGAAATAAAAAAAACACTAATACAGCCTATAATCCAAAAAAGACTAGCTGAAAAACTAGAACAAGAACGTTTAGAAAATGAGTAGAAAAGATATATCAAATATTAAAATAGCTCAAGATAAAACTTCAGAAGTTAACAGTTACAAACATGAAAGTTTTGTTGCAGGAATAGCACCCAATCTTAGAGGACCGTATTCAACCATGTATGTTCGAAGACCCTGGACTATTCGTCAATATGCAGGTTTCTCAACAGCAGAAGAAAGTAATGCTTTTTATAGAAGAAATTTAGCAGCAGGCCAAAAAGGATTATCTGTTGCTTTTGACCTAGCAACACATCGTGGATATGATTCTGATCATGAACGTGTACAAGGTGATGTAGGAAAAGCTGGAGTGGCAATTGACTCAGTTGAAGACATGAAGGTGTTATTTAACCAAATACCTTTGGATAAAATGTCTGTTTCAATGACCATGAACGGAGCTGTTTTACCTATACTCGCATTCTATATTGTTGCTGCTGAAGAACAAGGTGTTGCTCCTGAATTATTATCTGGAACTATTCAAAATGACATATTAAAAGAGTTCATGGTGCGAAATACTTATATCTACCCACCTACTCCTTCTATGAAAATAATTGCTGATATATTTAAATATACCAGTGACAACATGCCTAAATTTAATTCAATTTCAATCTCAGGATACCACATGCAAGAAGCTGGTGCTACTCCTGATATTGAATTAGCTTATACATTAGCTGACGGATTAGAATACATAAAAAAAGGATTAGAGGCAGGTATGGACATTGACACTTTTGCCCCACGCCTTTCTTTTTTCTGGGCAATTGGAATGAATCATTTCATGGAAATAGCCAAAATGAGAGCTGGTAGAATGCTATGGGCTAAAATTGTAAAACAATTCAACCCTAAAAATCCAAAATCATTAGCTTTAAGAACTCACTGCCAAACAAGTGGTTGGAGCTTAACAGAACAAGACCCATTTAACAATGTTGCCAGAACAACTATTGAAGCAATGGCCGCAGCTTTTGGAGGTACACAAAGCTTACACACTAATGCACTAGATGAAGCTATTGCTTTACCAACTGATTTTTCTGCTAGGATTGCCAGAAACACTCAAATATACCTACAACAAGAAACCAATATTACAAAAACCGTTGATCCTTGGGCAGGAAGCTATCATGTAGAAAAACTTACCGAAGACATTGCTGATAAAGCATGGAAACTCATGCAAGAAGTTGAAGAACTTGGAGGCATGACCAAAGCAATTGAGAAAGGAATCCCTAAAATGCGTATTGAAGAAGCTGCTGCTAAAAAACAAGCAAAAATTGACAGCAATCAAGATGTAATCGTAGGAGTAAACAAATACCAACTAGAAGAGGAAGACCCTTTACACATATTAGAGGTCGACAACGAAGCAGTTAGACAATCACAAATAGAACGCTTAAATAGCTTAAAAGCTAACAGAAACGAAGAAGCTGTAAAAAAATCACTAGAAAACATAACTCAATGCTCTAAAGATGGACTTGGGAATCTATTAGACCTAGCCGTTAAAGCAGCAAGAAATAGAGCTACTTTGGGTGAAATATCTGATGCTATGGAAAGCGTTTTCGGACGTCATAAAGCAGTACATAAAACCATATCTGGCGTGTATAGTAAAGAAATAAAGGATGACAAATTATTTAAAAAAGCTATTGAATTAGCCGATAATTTTTCTGAATTAGAAGGTCGTAGACCAAGAATTATGATAGCAAAATTAGGTCAAGATGGTCATGATCGTGGCGCAAAAGTTGTTGCTACAGGATACGCTGACTTAGGTTTTGATGTAGATATAGGCCCACTATTTCAAACACCAATAGAAGCCACTAAACAAGCTATTGAAAATGATGTACATATTTTAGGAATTTCTTCATTAGCCGCTGGTCACAAAACACTAGTTCCACAAGTAATTGCAGAATTAAAAAAATACGGTCGTGAAGATATTATGGTTATTGTAGGCGGTGTAATTCCCGCACAAGATTATGAGTTTTTATTTGAAGCTGGAGCCGTAGGTGTTTTTGGTCCTGGAACCAAAATTGCTCAAGCCGCTATAGATATGCTTACCATACTTATTGACAGTATAGAAGAATAAAAAATACACCAATAGCCCTATTTATTTAGCACTACATAATAAATAGGGCTGTTAGGTTTTATATCAGCATGCTACTTATTAAAATATTATTACTTATTTTTAAATGAGTATCTCTTCAATTTTAAAACGTCTTTTTTTTATCTCTAAACGTCTTTTTCTCTAGGTTACTTTCACTAAAATTACATTAAAAATAAAATTGATTTTGTAATGTATTCGAATTTCGTAACCTTGCTAGAAAAAATATCTTCAATCACAACACCTTTATTATTTATTGTAATAATAATTGAACTAACATTTCTTTTTATTGGAAAAAGAATAAAACTAAAAAAAGAAAGTCTTGTTAGCTTTTTATCTCTAGTGATTGGAACAATACCCTACTTACTCTTTTATGCTTCTTTAGAACTAAACATAATGATATGGTTTTATGAAAACATAAGCCTTTGGACACTTAGCAACCAATGGTATATATGGTTATTATGTTTTTTATCCTATGATTTCCTATGGTGGGCAGTCCATTATGCTGGACATAAAGTCAGAATTCTTTGGTGTATACACGGAGTTCATCATACCCCAAAAGAAATGAATATGAGTGTTGCTATTAGAGGTTCTCTTTTTGATTTTTTTCAATACTTTCACATATTAGTATGGCTACCAATCATAGGTTTAAATCCATATATGATATTAACTGTAGATGTTATATCTCGATTATACGGTGTTTTCACCCATATAAACGAAACGAAATTTAGAAAAACCCCACTACTAAATAAACTACTTATTACTCCAATGTTACATAGGGTTCATCATTCAAGTAACTCCATTTACCTTGACACTAACTTTTCAAATGTTTTTTCAATATGGGATAGGCTATTCAACACCTATCAAGAAGAATTAGATACCATTAAACCAATTTACGGTATTACTGAAAGTGAGAGTAAATCAATCAATACAGAAAACGTTTTTAGCAGCCAATTTGGGCTTTTAAAAGATTTATTTCATGACATAAGATCCACTCCAAGTATAAAAAACAAAATAAAATTTTTATTTATGCCTCCCGACTGGAAACCATCATCTAGCGCTAGAAAAAACACATATCAACATCAAATATGATTTACTTTTAAATCAAGCTAACAATTAAAAATAAGCTATCTTTTTATATTTAATAAAAGTAAAAACAAAATATATAGTATTTTATTACTCTTGTTTTCTAACTTTGTGTTTTAACAATTTCGGCAAATGTCTTTTTCAAAGTCAAATACCGTTTTAATAATTTTCTTCAAATGAAAATTCAATTTATTGATAGAAAAACAGGTGAAACGCATACTGAAACTCCACCTGGCGAAGGTTTTTTAAAACTATTATACAATAATCCTTTTGGTAAAATTGCTCTACTACCTTTAGCAAAACGAAAGTTTTTATCTTCTTGGTACGGGAAACTCATGAGTAAACCAAACTCTATCAACAAAATAAAAGGCTTTGTAAAAGAGTTAAACATAAACATGGACGAAGCAGAAAAATCTATAGAAGACTACACCTCTTTTAATGATTTTTTCTACAGAAAACTTAAAAAAAGCGCCAGACCTATCGAAAGTGATTTTATATCTCCTGGAGATGGTAAAATGTTAGCATTTGAAAATATTTCTGACGTACATAACTTTTTTATTAAAGGTAGAAAATTTACTTTAGAAGAATTTCTAGGAGATAAGACACTCGCTAAAGAATATAAAAACTCTTCCTTAATTATTTTACGACTAGCTCCAAATGATTATCACAGGTATCATTTCCCTTATGAAGGAACTCCTTCTAAAATGACAAAAATAAAAGGTGACTACTTTTCTGTTTCTCCTTATGCTTTAGCTTCAAATTTCACGAAAGTTTTTTGTGAAAATAAACGAGAGTACTGTATTCTTAAAACTAAAGAAAAAGGAAATATAGTAGTAGCTCCAGTTGGTGCAACTATGGTTGGAAGTATTATAGATACTTACAAACCTAACACGCAAATACAAAAAGGAGAAGAAATGGGATACTTTGCTTTTGGAGGTTCTACCATCGTTTTATTAGTTGATAAAAACAAACTAAAAATAGATAATGACATTATAAATAACACTAAAAATCATATAGAAACATTTGTTAAAATGGGAGAAAAAATAGGCAAATAACTCATCAAAAACTTTAACAAAACTTCTCTCTTAAAAATGATTCAAATCATAATGTTGTTCAATCATTAATACGTAAATTTGCTAAGTTTTACACTTATCAGATTTACAGATGAAGAAAATCTTAAATATCCTCTATTCTACACGTTTAACAGCTGTGTTATTTCTCGTATTTGCCGTAGCAATGGCAGTTGCTACTTTTGTTGAAAATGATTTTGGAACGCAAACATCGAAAGCACTTATATATAACACTTGGTGGTTCGAAGTTATCATGATCTTTTTTGCTATTAACTTTTTTGGAAACATCTTTAGATATCGTCTATATAAAAAGGAAAAATGGTCTGTTTTATTATTTCATGTTGCCTTTTTATTTATTATAATCGGTGCTGGTATTACTCGTTATATTAGTTATGAGGGAATTATGATTATTGATGAAGGTGAGTCTACCGATACATTCTACTCTGAAACAAATTATTTAAATGTAGTTGTTGATAATAATGAGTTTCAAAAAACAACAGCAAATAAATTATTACTTTCTGCTTGGGGTAAAAACTCAGCAAGTTTTACAGAAACTTTTCAACCTAAAAAAGCTGGAAAAGAACATAAAATAGAACTTAATTTGGTTAATTACATACCTTGGTCTGAAAGTAAATTAGTTTTAGATAAAAATGGAACCGAACACTTATTTTTTGTAGAAAGCTCAAGTGGTAGCAGACATGAGCATTATATAAAGAGAGGTACTATACAAAACATACATAATATTTTAGTAGGTTTTGAAGCTCCAAACAACAACGCTTCTATTAACTTTTTTTATGAAGATAACAATTTAAAACTAACATCAAAAAACGATGGTGACTGGTTAAGAATGGCTGATCAGAAACGTGGTAAAATAGTAAAAGATAGTACTCAAAATTTTCAACTACTAACATTGCATACAATTAATGGAATGCAGTTCGTAGTTCCAAAATCTCCAGAAAAAGGAGAAATGAAAACTGTTAGTGGGAAAAAAGATCCGAAAAAATATGACACAGTTATTTTTGATGTATCGGTTAATGGAGAAACAAAAAGAGTGAATTTTTATGGTGGTCAATACAATGTCGACAATCAAGAAAACTTTAGTATCGGTGGTTTAAATTTTAGAGCATGGTATGGTGCAAAACAATTACAAACCCCTTTTAAAGTTAAATTAAACGACTTTCAACTAGAAAAATATCCAGGATCAGAAAGTGCAGCTGCCTATGGTAGTGAGATAACTGTTATTACGCCAAAAGAAACTTTTGATTTTAGAATTTTTATGAATCATATTTTAGATTATAAAGGGTATAAACTTTTTCAATCAAGTTATAAAATAGAAGAAGATAAAGAACAAACTCATTTATCTGTAAATCATGATTTTTGGGGAACTTGGGTTTCTTATATCGGATACTTTTTATTGTTTTTTGGTTTAATTGCTTCCTTATTTTCAAAGAATACTCGTTTTGATTATTTAAAGAACTCTTTAAAAAAGGTTCAAAAGAAAAAACTTACAATGTTTATTGTATTTGTTTTCCTTTTAACAAATACAATAAACGCTCAGCAACACAGTCAACATAAAAAACTTTCTAATCAACAAATAGATAGTATTTTATCTGCAAACAAAGTTGATAAAAAACATGCTAAATCTTTCAGTAAATTAGTTATACAGGATGCTGGAGGAAGAATGAAACCTGCACATACTTTTGCTTCTGAATTGATTAGAAAAGTAGCACAAACTGAAAGCTTTAAAGGCATGACACCAAGTCAAGTTTTATTATCTATTGCTGAAAGCCCAAGGTTTTGGTTTGAAGTACCTGTAATTTATTTAGCTAAATCTGCTAATAAAGATATTCGTGAAGTTTTAGGTTTACCAGAAGATGCTAAATATGCAAGATTATCAGATTTTGTTACAGCAACTGGAGAATATAAAATTAAAGCAGCTGTAGAAGAATCTCAAAAAACAAAAATTAAAAATAAATTCCAAACAGATTTAATCAAAATTGATAGAAGGGTTGGATTACTGTATAGTGCAATTGGTGGTGGAATTTTAAAAATCTATCCAATTCCTGGTGATGAAAACAATAAATGGGTTTCTCAACCAGAAACATTACATGCCGGTTTTAAAGGAACAGATTCAGTTTTTGTACGTCAATCTTTGCCTGTTTATTTAAAACTCCTACAAGCTTCAAAAAAATCTGGAAACTACACAGAAACCAATAAAATTTTAGACGGAATTAAAAAGTTTCAAAAAAAATATGGAGCAGAAGTTATTCCTTCAGAAGACAAAGTAGATTTAGAGATTATTTATAATAATATTAATATTTTTCAAAAGCTATCAAGATACTATGCTCTTGTTGGTCTTTTACTAGTTTTATTTGTGATTTTACAAATCTTCTATAATAAATCAAAAGTTTTAAATTATACAATAAAAGGATTCATTGGTTTAGCAATTTTACTATTTATTTTTCATGTTGTTGGTTTAGGTATGCGTTGGTACATAAGCGGGAATGCACCTTGGAGTAACGCATATGAAAGCTTAATATTTGTTGCTTTTGCTACCATGTTATTTGGCTTATTGTTGGGTAAGAAATCTGCATTAACTATTGGAGCTAGTACATTTTTAGTTTCTGTTATTTTAATGTTTGCTGGTCAAAACTGGATAGATCCAGAAATTGCTAATTTACAACCAGTATTAAATTCTTGGTGGTTATTGGTTCATACTTCTATAATTGTTTCAGCTTATGGTCCATTTGGACTAGGAATGATTTTAGGTATTGTTACTTTATTCTTAATGGTATTTACTAACAAAAAGAATAAAAAGAAAATGGATTTACACATAAAAGAGTTAACCATTATTAATGAAATGGCTATAACTGTTGGTCTTATATTATTTACTGTTGGAAATTTCCTAGGCGGTATGTGGGCAAATGAAAGTTGGGGACGTTATTGGGGCTGGGACCCAAAAGAAACTTGGGCTTTAATATCTATTATGGTATATGCTTTTGTATTACATATGCGTTTAATACCTGGTTTACGTGGAAGATTTACCTTTAATTTATGGTCTGTTATTGCATTTTACTCAGTTATGATGACCTATATGGGTGTGAATTTCTATCTTTCTGGACTACACTCATATGCTAGTGGAGATAAGGTAATTACACCAACATCAGTATATTTATCTATAGCTTTTGTTTCTTTATTAGGAGTTATTGCATGGTTTAAAAATCAAAAATTTTACAAGAAGTAAAAACATTTTCATAAAAAATGTACTTTTGCTCATCATTAAAAAAGAATTATATTCAATTATGTTTAATAAAAATATCAAATTAGTTTTAGCTGCTTTAATAACAATATGGTCTGTATATGAGTTTACTCAAGGACATATTATGAATGGAATTTCTATACTACTATTAGCGGGTATTTTTATTTTATTCTATTTTAAAAACGAATTTATTTTATTAGCTTTTTTACAATTACGTAAACAAAATTTTGAAGGCGCTAAAAAGTGGTTAACTTATATTAAAAACCCTTCATCTGCATTAATTCAAAAGCAGGAAGGATATTATAACTATCTTCACGGTATTATGCTTTCTCAAACTAATATTACACAAGCTGAGAAATTCTTAAAAAAAGCCGTTAAATTAGGTTTAGCTATGGATCATGACTTAGCTATGGCTAAATTGCAATTAGCAGGAATAGCAATGACTAAAAGACGCAAACGTGAAGCTACGAATTTGATGGCTGAAGCGAAAAAATTAGACAAACATGGAATGTTAAAAGAACAAATGCAAATGATGAAACAGCAGATGAAAAAAATCTAGTGATTGATCATTCCCTTTATTAAGTCTAAATTCCCCTCAAAAAGTATTAAATATTAATTTGTAATTTCGTAGATATCTCTACAATATATAAATGATTAAAAATTTATTTCTTAAAATTATAGATAAATACGCTTCTAAGTGGATTGTTTTAACTATTGACATTATATTAATATGTATCTCATTCATATTAGCGTATAGTGTTCGTTTTAACGCAAGTTTAAATTTTAATTTAGAAAGTTTATATATTCAAATTCCTTTTATCGCTATAGTAGCTCTAATAAGTTTCCTAGTAGTTGGATCCTACAGAGGTATTATTAGACATACTGGAACAAGGGATGCATTCAATGTTTTTGTCGGTGTTACATTGCTTTCAATGATCTCAATAAGTATTGTTTTATTAAATAATACCTTTAAAGTTATTCCAAACTTTACAATTCCAAAATCTATTATTATTATTCATTATTTAATTTCTATTTTAATTTTAATAGTTAGTAGATATGTTTTTAAGGCTTTTTTTGAAATAATCTCTTCAGAATTGGATGATATTACTAATGTTTTAATATATGGTGCTGGTGACTCAGGGTTAATAACTTACGGGGCATTAAATAGGGATACTAAAAACAAATACCAAGTTGTTGGATTTATTGATGATGATCGAAAAAAGCTTGGAAAAAAAATAAATAGAATAAAAATTTATGAGAAGAAAAAAATTGATAGTCAATTCATCAAGAAACAAGAAATTGATGAGATTATTATATCTATTCAAAATATAAAATCAGAAAAGCTACTTTATTTAACTGATAAGTTACTTCAATTAGGTGTTAAAGTAAAGATAGTTCCTCCTTTATCAAAATGGATCGATGGGGATTTAGAGGCTAATCAAATTAAACAAGTAAAGATTGAAGATCTTCTAGACAGAAAACCTATTTCAATAGACAATCCTATTGTTAAAAGAGATGTAAACAATAAAGTAATATTGGTAACTGGTGCCGCTGGTTCAATTGGATCAGAAATATCAAGACAACTTAGCACCTATAATAATTATAAACATCTTATTTTAGTTGATCAAGCAGAATCAGCTCTTTATGATCTTCAGCAAGAACTAATACAAAAAAACAAAGGTAACTTTACCGCAATTGTTGCAGATGTAAAAGATAAAATACGAATATCTGATATATTTGAAACTTACAAACCCAATAAAGTATTCCATGCTGCTGCCTATAAACATGTCCCTTTGATGGAAATGAGTCCATATGAAGCTGTAAAAATTAATATTGGAGGAACAAAAAATATAGCTGATTTATCTATAAAACATAAAGTGGAACGTTTCGTTATGGTTTCAACAGATAAAGCAGTTAACCCTACAAACGTAATGGGAGCAACAAAGCGTGTTGCTGAAATGTATATTAGTTGCTTAAGTAATTTAACTAACCACACAACAAAATTCACAACTACTCGTTTTGGTAATGTTCTCGGTTCAAATGGTTCAGTTATCCCATTATTTAAAAAGCAAATTGAAAACGGTGGACCTCTAACTGTTACACATAAAGATATTACTCGTTATTTCATGACTATACCAGAAGCTTGCTGCTTAGTCCTTGAAGCAGGAACTATGGGTAACGGTGGTGAAATTTATATTTTTGACATGGGTAAATCTGTAAAAATATATGACATTGCAAAACGAATGATTCATTTATCAGGATTGCGTTTCCCTGATGATATAGATATAAAAATAGCTGGTTTACGTCCAGGAGAAAAACTTTATGAAGAATTACTTGCAAATGGGGAAAACACGTCTCCTACTTATCATGAAAAAATCATGATTGCAAAAAACCAAGAGATTGACTACAAACATATAAGGCAAAAAATCATAGAATTATGTATCTCAAATGGTGATCATAATAATCAAAAGACTGTACAATTTATAAAAGATATTGTTCCTGAATACATCTCAAAAAATTCGATTTACGAGAAATTAGATTCTACAATCAAAAATTAAATTAGTACTTTCGCAAAAAATTTTCAACAAATGCAAAAAGTAAAAAAAATTGTTTTAACTTTATTTATTACAATTCTTTCATCGTGTGTCTCTAAAAAAGCCATTGTGTATTTTCAAAATGATCAAGTAGAGCAAGCAAAAGTTTCGAATAGTTATAAAACAGTATTCAAACCAGATGATTTACTCCAAATAACTGTATCAGCCTTAGACATTGAAGCTGTAAAGCCTTTTAATCTTCCAGCTGTAACCTACTCAACTACTACAAATAGTGTTATTGGTACCCCTCAACAACAAGCTTATTTAATTGAC
This sequence comes from Tenacibaculum sp. MAR_2010_89, assembly GCF_900105985.1. Taxonomy (NCBI): domain Bacteria; kingdom Pseudomonadati; phylum Bacteroidota; class Flavobacteriia; order Flavobacteriales; family Flavobacteriaceae; genus Tenacibaculum; species Tenacibaculum sp. MAR_2010_89. The sequence goes on from NZ_FNUB01000004.1 coordinate 536,822, forward strand.
AATAAAGGATATATTGATTTTCCTTTATTAGGACGTTTAAAAATTGCGGGGTTAACAAGGTCTGAAACTATAAAACTATTGAAAAATAAATTAGATCCTGATTACATAAAGAACCCTACTATTAATATTATAATTTCTAACTTTAAAATAACTGTTTTAGGAGATGTAAAAACACCTGGTTCTTACAAGATACCTAATGAAAGGATAACTGTTTTAGATGCTATAGGATTAGCTGGTGATTTAAATATTTCTGGGATAAGAAATATTGAAGTTAAAAGAGAAGAAGGCAAGAAGATAACCACTTATAAATTAGATTTAAGGTCTAATAAACTTTTCACATCACCTGTTTATTATTTACAACAGAATGATATCGTATACGTCCAACCTAATAAAGCTAAATCACAATCTGCTTCTTATAATCAAAATACTGGTTTATTTATTTCAATAGGATCAATACTTATTTCTTTAATTACTATCCTAACTAGATAATATACTATGGAAAAAGAACAATATACTCATAAAATACAAGATAACGATACAATAAATATTAGAGCTGAATTAGAAAAATATCTTATACATTGGAAATGGTTTGTTTTAGGTTTATTTTTAGCTTTTATTGGAGCTTTTATCTATCTAAGATATTCTACTCCTAAATATAATGCCTCTACAACAATTTTAATTAAGAATGATAAAAAAGGTGGTATTTCTGATGAGCTTGCTGCTTTTGGTGACCTAGGCATTGTTGGTGGTTCTAGTAAAAACATAGATAATGAAATACAAATTTTAAATTCAAGAAAACTTATTTCTGATGTCATAAAAAAAATAAACTTAAATATTACTTATTCTTATGAAGGTCGTATTAAAGAATCAGAATTATACATAAAAAAACCACTTTTAATAACTTTAGACAATACTGAGAAATTAGATACAATATTTTCAATAAAAATTTTATCGAAAGAAAAGTTTGAGTTATTAGATAATAATGAAAATATAATAACTAAAGGAACTTTTGGATTAAAAGTAGAAAAAACAAATTTTGAAAACCTTGTAATTAAAAAAACAAAACATTTTAATCAAGATTATATAAATAACATAATAAAAGTTTCTTTAACGTCTATAGATAAAGTTATAGACTCGTACAAAGGAGCAATATCTATTAGTCCTATCAATAAAAGATCTAGTGTATTAAAACTTTCTTTACAATCTACTATAAAAGAAAAAGCTGAAGATATATTAAATGAATTAGTAAAACAATACAATGTAGATGCTATACATGATAAACAATTAGTATCAGAAAGAACAAGTACATTTATAACTGAAAGACTAAAAAATGTTTCAAAAGAGTTAGCCGCGCTTGATGATAATATTAAAAACTTTAAGAACACTAACAATATTACAGACATACAATCCGAAGCTGAAATAATTCTTCAGACTAGTACAATCAATAGACAAAAGTTAATTGAAGCAAGTACTCAACTTAGCTTAGTTAAAGCTTTGAATGATGAAATTTCTAAAGATGATTTATTACCTTCTAACCTAGGCTTGGAAGATCCTAATTTAGCTATATCTGTTAACGAATACAACAAATTACTTACACAAAAGAAAAGATTATTAAAAAGTGCTGGTAAAAAAAACACAGTTGTGATTGAATTAGAAGATAATATCGAAAATTTAAAATCTTCTCTAAAAAGAAGTTTTTTCAATAGAGAGAAACTATTAAGTATCAATCTTGATAACTTGAAAAGAGAATCTGGTAGAAATAATTCAAAAATATCATCTATACCAACAAAAGAAAGAGAATTTTTAGACATCGCTAGACAACAAGAAATTATAGCAGGTTTATATTCTTATTTATTGAAGAAAAAAGAAGAAACGGCTATATCATTAACAGCAACAGCAGTACCTAATGCTAAGATAATAGATAAAGCTTATGGCTCAAATATACCTGTAAGCCCTAAAAGAAAAATTATTTATCTTGCTGCTTTACTTTTAGGTTTAATTGTTCCTTTTATCTTTATTTATTTAAGAAATTTATTAGACACTAAAGTCCATACCAAAAGAGATATTGAAGAGCTTACTTCTATACCTTTTTTAGGTGATGTACCACATTCAACTACCAAAGAAAAAATTGTTATTAATTCAAGTGCAAGATCTAGTACAGCCGAAGCATTTAGATTAATAAGAACAAATCTTGACTTTATGTTACCTGAGCCAAAAGACAATGTAGGCAAAACAATTTTTGTAACATCTACTACAAGTGGTGAAGGAAAATCATTTACATCGATAAACTTAGCTGCTTCACTTTCTCTTTCAGGTAAGAGGGTTGTTTTGGTTGGTATGGATTTAAGAGCTCCAAAAATTACAGAGTATTTAGAAATCCCTGATCGTAAAGGAATTACTAATTTCATTACTAATGATAGTGTAACATTAGATTCTTTAAAGTTTTCTATTCCTGAAATTCCAAAACTTGATATAATAGCATCAGGAGCTATACCTCCTAATCCTGCTGAATTATTGATGACAGACAGAATCAATAAATTATTTGTAGAATTAAGAAAACAATATGATTATCTTATTATAGATACAGCTCCAGTTAATCTAGTAACTGACACTTTACTTATTTCTAAAAATGCTGATATGGTACTATATGTAACAAGAGCCAACTACCTAGATAAAAGAATGCTTGTAGTTCCACAAACATTATATACAGATAAAAAACTTCCTAACTTAGCTATTGTATTAAATGATACAGATTTAAAAAGAGGTTACGGATATGGATATGGATATGGCTACGGTTACGGTTACGGTATCGCAGATGATGATGATTTACCTTGGTATAAAAAAATATTTAGTTAAAACTAAAAAGGAAGTCTTAAAAAGACTTCCTTTTTTAATTAAAAACCGAGTTGTTTTTAATTAAGTTCTCAACTTGTTTTATTGTTTTTTTATCTCCTATTTTTCTTAACAATTTTAAATGATTATAATGGTGTGTATCTGTACCTACATAATCGTATAAGTTTTCTTTTAATAATTTTTGAGTTATTTTTTGAACACCTTTTCCATATTGCTCCGTTAAAGAAAGTAAATTTAATTGAAATACACATCCAGATTTTTTAAGCTGATAATACTTTTGAAAATCGTTATGATAAAAATTATAACGTTCAGGATGCGCTAAAACAGGTTTGTAACCTTGTAATTGAATCTCAAACAATATATCAAACAAATTATAAGGGGCATTAAAATATGACATTTCAACCAATATAAAATTATCCTTAAGAGTTAGAATATCTTTCTTCTTTAATCGTTCTACAAATTGCTCATCCATCATATATTCAGCAGCAGATCTAAAACTAATATCATTAAAACCTCTAGCTAATAATTCTTTTTTTACAATTTCTGTTTTTTCTAAAATTAACGCTGAAGAATTTGGATAAACATCACCTAAAACATGAGGTGTTGTAACAAAGTTTTTTATTCCATACGAATACATTGTTTTTATTAGCTCTAAAGAATTATCTAAATTTTTAGCACCATCATCAATTCCTGGAAGTAAATGAGAATGTATATCAACAAAATCATCATTAAAAACTTCATTCAAGGGAATTTCTTTTTTTTTTAGGAAAAACATAAAACAACAAAATTTGAAGTGCTAATTTACTACATTATTTTATCTAATTAATAAAACCAAACAGTATAACAAATTTTTGTTCAAAATATATCGTTCATTTATATTTGAAAAAACATTAAATATGATTTTAATTGCTGATGGTGGTTCAACAAAAGTTGATTGGGCATGTATAGATGAAAATAAAAATGAAATTTTTAGAACTCAAACTCAAGGATTAAACCCAAATGTTGTTTCAGCAAACGAATTACATTCCAGAATAATCAATTCTGAAAAGTTAAATATTCATGCAAACTATATTGAGTATATCTATTTTTATGGAGCTGGTTGTGGAACTGAAACTCCAAAAAAACATTTAAATGAAGTTTTAAACTCAATTTTTCGCAAAGCGAATATAACAGTAGATGAAGATATACTAGGAGCAGTATATGCTTCTGCTGGAAAACAAGAAGCTATTGTTTCTATTTTAGGAACTGGTTCTAACAGTTGTTATTTTAATGGATTAAAAACTGAATACTCCTCTCCTTCTCTTGGATATTCTATTATGGATGAAGCTAGTGGTAATTATTTTGGGAAAAAATTACTTAAAGATTTCTTTTATAAAAAAATGCCTAAAAAAATAACTTTTCAATTTAATAGCGATTTTAATTTAAATCCTGACGACATAAAACTTAACTTATACAAGAAAGAAAACCCAAACATGTATTTAGCAACTTTTGCTAAGTTTTTAATAGAAAATAAAAATGAAAAATATGTGAGAAAACTTGTTAGGAAGGGATTTAAGAAGTTCTTTCATTTACATATAAAACAATATAACAAACCTGTTTCAGTTCCTTTGTTTTTTATTGGGTCAATTGCTTATTTTTTCCAAGATATATTACAAGAAATAGCTTTAAAAAACAGCATGCTAATTAAAAACGTTATTCAAAGACCAATAGATGGGTTAATTGACTATCATAAAGAAAATTATTAGAGAAAATCAACTATTCTTTCTAATGCCATCCCTCTAGATCCTTTTATAAAAATAATGGTACCCTCGCTTATTGTTTCACTTTTAATGAACTCTTTTAACTCTAAAAAAGTTTTAAACCTATCTAAATTTGTAGTTACATCAAAGAAGTTTTCTCCTACTAAAATTGTTTTTGCAAAACTAAACCCCTCAGCTTTATTGGCAATTAACTGATGCTCCTTTAAAGCACCGTCTCCAAGTTCAAACATATCTCCTAGAATAACTAATTTTTCACTTCCTACTAATTCATTAAAACTATCCAAAGCATATTCCATACTAGTAGGGTTTGCATTATATGCATCTAATATAATTTTAAACCCTTTTTTATTAATGATTTGAGATCTGTTATTTGAAGGTATATAATTTTCTAGCGCCTTTTTTATATTTAAACTAGAAACCCCTAAAAGTTCACCAATAGTAATTGCTGCTGAAATATTTGAGAAATTATACTTTCCAATTAAATTACTTTTAATAAATATATCATTAAACTCTAACTCAACAAAAGGGGATGCTTTCAAAAAATTAATTGAACTATTAAATAAGACTCTTTTTATATTAGTTGTTTTATCTAGTTGTTTTTCATCATTTGGGTTAACGATAGCTATCTTATTATTTACTTTTAAAAAGTCATACAACTCTGATTTAGCTTTAACAACACCATCAATAGAACCAAAACCTTCTAAATGAGCTTTTCCAAAATTTGTAATATAACCATAATCTGGTCTTGAAATTTCAGATAAAGAAGCAATCTCATTATGATTGTTTGCTCCCATTTCAACAACACCTATCTCAGTATTTAAATTCATTGAGAGTAATGTTAAGGGAACACCAATATGATTGTTTAAATTACCTTTAGTTGCTGTAACATTGTATTTCTGATTAAGTACAGCAGTAATTAATTCTTTAGTTGTTGTTTTACCGTTACTTCCTGTTAACCCTACTATTGGTATCTTTAACTGTTCTCTATGATATCTTCCTAATTCTTGTAAAGTTTCTAAAACATTAGTAACTAAAATTATAGAATCATCAGTTAGGTATTCCTTTTCATCTACTATTGCATAATCAGCCCCTTTACTTAAAGCTTCTTCAGCAAATTTATTCCCATTGAAATTATCTCCTTTTAAAGCAAAAAAAATGGTTCCCTTTCTAATTGATCTTGTATCTGTATCTACTAAAAAATTTTTAGTATATAATTTATATAAGTCCTTAACTGTATTCATAGATTAAAAATAATAAACCTCATTGAAATCAATGAGGTTTACTTACTTTAAATTTAAAAATTTGTTTATTTATTTTTATATCTTGGTGTTGCAGTCTTCTTTCTGTTCATCATCATTGGCCCCATTTTATCAGTAGCACACCTAAATCCTATATAATTTGTAGCCATATACTCTGGGAAGTATCTTCTTTGAGCTGGATCTAACCAATACTCTCTATCAGCCCATGAACCACCTTTAAATACTCTTGATTTATCACTAATTAAAGTTGTTCTTCTTTTAGCATCATACTTAAAGTTATTTACAACTCTACCTAAAGAATCCTTTTCTTCTTCTGGTTTAGTAGGCGAATTATACATTCTAGGAGTACCTGTTAATTGATCTTTGTCTAAGTTGAAAAATTTTGAAGAAGCTTGATCTCCATCTCCTAGATTAGAATTATCAGCTAAATTATAATTTCTTCTCATGTAAGTATCTTCTTTAGTAATTGGAATATACTTAACACTACCAGGTAAATCTTTTGGTATTATTCTTCCACTCTCTAAAGTATCATATTCAACCTCACCTAATTCATCTCCAACAATAACTACTTTACCATCTTCATTTATTAGTTTCTTAGTAAAAATATTACCTCTAAAATAATTAAAATCATTTGCTTCTGCATCAATTATTGGTCTATAAACATCAGAAACCCATTCAGCAACGTTACCAGACATATCGTATAATCCAAAAGCATTTGGAGGGTAACTTCTTACAGCATTAGGAATATCAGATCCATCACTACTCCATCCAGCAATACCACTATAGTTTCCTTTACCTTGTTTAAAGTTGGCTAATTGGTCACCTCTTTGTCTTTTATTTCTATCTCTAGTGTACTTACCGTTCCAAGCATACTTTTTTCTACCTCTTACATTGTTGTATTCTCTATTTTCAAAAATAGCTTTTGCTGCATATTCCCATTCAACTTCAGTTGGTAATCTAAATTTTTGAGCTAAAATACCGTCAGTTGAAGTTACTTGTCTACCAGAAAAAGCACCTTTTGCAGGTTTTGGGTCACCTTTTTTTCTTGGAACAGGTAAACCTTTTTTATAAATTGTTGAATCTCCTTCGAACAATGCATAAGGGTTTGTTAAATAAGTATCTGTATCAAAATTATTTTTTCCTTTAAAAGATAAAGAATCTTCTTTAAAAATATTTTTAATAATTCCTTTATCCATTAAGATCTTTAAGTTAACAGCGTTTGTACGCCATTTACAATATTTATTTGCTTGAATCCAGCTAACACCAACAACTGGGTATTCAGCATAAGATGGGTGTCTTAAATAACTTTCAGATAATAAATTTGTATTCCCTAATCCTTTTCTCCATACTAGAGTATCAGGTAAAATAGAAGTATAAATATGTTTATATTGATTTTCTTCTGGAGGAAATATATCTTTTGTATACTGCATAAACAATCCATATTCTGAATTTGTTACTTCAGTTTCATCCATATAAAATGAACGCACATGCATTTGTCTTGGTGTAGTATTCCAATCAAACATTACATCATCTTGCACCAATCCCATAGTAAAGGTACCACCTTCTATATGAACCATTCCTGGAGGAGCATTGTTTCCTTCTTTATACTTTCCTTTAAGGTAACCACCGTAATTAGGATCGTTAAAGTTCCATCCAGTTAGGGAAGACTGACCTGAACCACCACCTCTTCTACTACTACAAGAGGTAATAAACAATCCAATGATTAGTAATAAACTAAATAATTTTAACGTACTTTTCATGTATTTTTAACTATTTTTAAGGGTGTGGCAATTTACAATATTTATAACTTCTAACAAGAAAATTTACTTATCTTTTAAAAATAAATTGGTTAGAAACATTGTCATTGCTAGTCTTCAAACGACACTTTTTAAACTTTATTATTACGAAACTAAGAAAAAGATTAAAATAAGTAACATTAAAATTCGTTATTTTGTAACGAATTATGAAAAAAAATATATTTCTTTTTTGTTTACTTTTCTCTGTTTGGGGATTTAGTCAGTCAAAATCAGTATTATCTGAAGGAACTTGGTATAAATTTTCAATAGATACCACAGGGGTTTTTAAAATTGACGCTAACTTTTTAAATCAACTCGGAATTAATCCTAATTCTGTTAATCCTAAATATATAAAAATTTTTGGAAACGGTGGCAATATGCTTCCTCAAAAAAATAATGCTACACGTTATAATGATTTACAAGAAAACAGTATTTATGTTCATGGTGAAAATGACGGTATCTTTAACAATGATGATTATATCTTATTTTATGGTAAAGGTCCTGATGGATGGCTAACTGACCCTATAACTTCTTCCGCTTCTCATCAAAAAAACATATATACCGATAAGTCTTATTATTTTCTAACCATAGGAAATGCAAATGGTAAAAGAATAAATAATAAAGCGCAACCAACATCTGCCAGTATTAAAACAATTACGGCTTTTGATGATTATACTTTTTACGAAAAAGAAGAGAAAAACCTTTTTGCAGTAGGTAGAAAATGGTTTGGTGAAGATTTTAGTTTTGAAAACACACAGAACTTTAAAATTCCTTTCCAAAATCAACTTCCAAATAGCGATATAACAATAAATGTTAGTGCAGTAACTATTTCTTCGTTAAACTCTTCAATGACAATAACTGCTAATAGCAGTAACTTAACAACATTAAACTTCCCTCCTGTTTCTAGTTCAAGTATTAGCTCACTTGCCATGCAAAGAACAGGTCAAGGCATTATAAAAAGTAACTCTAACAATATAATAGACATCTCTATAAACTACAATAACAATGGTTTACCATCAGCTAAAGCATATTTAGATTATATTGAAATCATTGGAAAAAAAGAATTAAAAGCTGACAATAAACAATTTTCTTTCAGAAGTTTTGAGGCTAGTAATACAACTGGTATTATAGAATATCAAATTCAAAACTCAAGTAATATAAACTTTCTTTGGAACGTTACAAATCATACTTCTCCTGAGAATATTGAAAATATAGCCACTGGGAATTCGTTTATTTTTAAGGCTAACGGAGGCACTTTAGAAGAATTTGTTTTAGTAAATACTTCTAATGCATATGAACCAAAAATAGAAGAAAACTTCAATATTGAAAATCAAAATTTGCATGCTTTAAAAGACATTCAATATCTAATTATAACAAATAATAATTTATTGAATGAAGCACAAAGACTTGCTGATTATCACACTAATAATTCAAATTTATCAAGTAAAGTTGTTCCCCTTAACAAAATATATAATGAATTTTCTTCAGGCTCACCAGATATAACAGGAATTAGAGATTTTATTAAATACCTATACGACAATTCATCAATAAATAAGAAATTAACATATGTATGTTTTTTTGGAGATTCTTCATATGATTATAAAAATAGAATTAACAACAATAATAATATAGTTCCTACTTTTCATGCTACTCAAAGTTTCGACTTAGTATCTTCTTTTGTTACTGACGATTATTATGTAATGCTAGAGCCTAACGATGGTGAAATGTTAATTTCCGATACTGTTGAAATAGCAACTGGAAGAATACCAGTAACAACTATTCAAGAAGCAAAAAATGTTATTGATAAAATTTTAAGTTATTACAATACTGACTCTTTTGGTGATTGGCGAAATACAATTACATTACTTGCAGATGACATTGATCAAGATGCAGATAAAACCTTACAATCAGGCTTGGAAGAGGTCGCTGACTCCATAAAGAAGTATAAACCTTTTTTCAATATTAATAAATTATATGCCGATGCTTTTAAACAAGAAAACTCATCAGGTGGTGAACGTTATCCTCAAGTAAAAAATGCAGTTAGTAACACTATTGAAAATGGAACACTTGTATTTGATTATTTTGGACATGGAGGTGAAGATGGTTTAGCTGATGAACGTCTTTTAGAAATCCCACAAATTGAAGCTTTAAATAATCTAAAAAAATTACCTCTATTTATTACTGTTACTTGTGAATTTTCAAGATTTGACAATCCTTTAAGAGATACTGCTGGAGAAAAACTATTTTTAAATAAAAATGGTGGTGCTGTAAGTATGATTACTACTACTCGAGATGTTTTTATTTCTTTAGGGGAACAATTTAACAAAGAACTTACTAAACATGTACTAAGTTTTGATAATTCTAACAGCTCTATTGCTCAAAACTTAATAAAAGCTAAAAATACTACATCCAGTAACCAAAAGTTTTTCATATACTTTTTTGGTGATCCTGCTATGAAATTAGCGATTCCAAAGCCTAATGTGAGAATAACAAAAATGAACGATAAAGACATTACTAGTTCTATAGACACTTTAAAAGCCTTATCTAAAGTTTCGTTTGAAGGTGTTGTTACTAATAATTCAAATACTATTTTATCTAATTTCAATGGAGTATTATCAACTGTTATATTTGATAAATCGATAAACAAACAAACTTTAGATAATGATGGATTTGGTGTCATTAACACTTTTGACTCACAAGAAAGTAAACTATTTAGAGGGAAATCATCAGTAAAAAACGGTCGTTTTAAATTTGAATTTATCGTTCCTAAGGATATTAAAATAGCCTATGGAAAAGGAAAAATAAGCATGTATGCTAATGATAATAGTACCGATAAAGGAGGTGCTAACTTTGATGTAACTGTTGGTGGAATAAATCAAAATGCCCCTGAAGACACTACTGGACCTGAACTACAATCATTTATGAATGATGAATCTTTTATTGATGGAGGAAACACAAATGCTTCTCCTAATTTAATTATAAAACTTTCAGATATAAGTGGGATAAATACATCTATCACTGCTGTAGATCATGATATTGTTGCCATTTTAGACGGAAATGAGTCTGAACCATTTGTTTTAAACGACTACTACCAAACCGAATTAGATGACTTTACAAAAGGTAAAGTTTCTTACAAACTTAGAAATCTATCTACAGGACCACATACTTTAAAAATAAAAGCGTGGGACACTTACAATAATTCATCTGAGACTACGTTAAACTTTGTGGTTGTAAATGATGCTGGACTTACCTTAACTAATGTTTTAAACTATCCTAATCCATTTGTTAATTATACGGAGTTTTGGTTTAACCACAACAAACCCAATGAGCCACTAGAGGTTCAAGTTCAAATATTTACAGTTTCAGGAAAACTAGTTAAATCAATTAACAAGCTTTCTCAAACAACAGGTAATTTATCAAGAAATATAACATGGAATGGGTTAGATGATTTTGGTAACAAATTAGGTAAAGGTGTTTATGTTTATAAACTAAAAGTTAAATCAACCGTAACAAATATAGTATCAGAAAAATACGAAAAATTAGTAATACTTTAATAAATACTAAAATTATATATTTGCAATATCAACAATTAAACTATAAATGAAAAAATTAACTATCCTTCTATTATTTTTAGCCGTTGCTTTCAAAGCACAAGCTCAAGGTATAACTACAGCAACTCCATTTTTATTAATAACCTCAGATGCACGTGCAGGTGGTATGGGAGATATTGGTGTAGCTACATCATCCGATGCATTTTCTATTTTTCATAATGCAGCAAAAACAGCATTTAATGAAAATCAAATAAGTATTGGTTTAAACTATACTCCTTGGCTTAGAAATTTAACTGATGATATTTTTGCTGGTAATCTTTCTTATGTTAACAGATTTAAAGAAAATGCCGCTTGGGGTGTAGATGTAAAATACTTTTCTTTAGGTAAAATTGAATTAACTGATTTATCAGGTGGTTCATTAGGTTCAATAAACCCTAGTGAATTTGCAATTACAGGTATCTATTCTCTTAAACTTAGTGAAACATTTTCTATGGGAGTTGGTTTAAAGTACATAAACTCAAACCTAGATGTTTCTAGCAATTTAAAAGTTGTAAACTCTTTTGCTGTAGATGTATCTGCATACTATCGTTCAGAAGAAGAAAATTATGGTAGTTTTAACGGGCGTTATCGTTTAGGAGTTAATGTTGCTAATATTGGTCCAAAAGTAGAGTATACAGATGGTGTTCAAAGTTTTATCCCTACCAATTTCAAGTTAGGTGGTGGTTTTGACTTCATCTTTGATGACTACAATTTATTAGGATTAAATTTTGAGGTAACAAAGTTATTAGTTCCAACAAGTCCTAACTCGACTAGAGGTTGGTTTGAAGGAATGTTCACCTCATTAGGTGATAGAAGTTTTAGTGAAGAATTAAAAGAGGTGACTTGGGCTTTAGGAGCTGAGTATTTGTATAATAAAGCTTTTGCTTTAAGAGCTGGTTATTTTCATGAAAGTGAAGAAAAAGGGCAACGTCAATACTTTACAATGGGAGCTGGTTTTAAAGCCAAAGCTTTTTCATTAGATCTTTCATATTTGATGAATGCTTCTGATGTTAATAACCCTTTAGAAAACACATTACGTTTCTCTTTATCATTTGATTTAGGTGAAATATATGACGACTATTAAAACTCAGTTTTTTTTTAGTAATTTCGTATAAAATATATAAGCTGTCTTCATAAGACAGCTTTTTTTGACTCAAATAAAATATGAAAAAAATAGATATTTCTTCTACTGCTACTATTTTTGATACTATTTCTCAATTATCAGAAGAAGATGCTTCGTTACTACAAAAAGCAATAGAAGCACGTAAAAAAGCTTATGCTCCTTATTCAAAATTTAATGTTGGAGCTGCTATATTACTCGATAACGATAAAATAATAACAGGTAACAATCAAGAAAGTGCCGCTTACCCGTCAGGGATGTGTGCTGAAAGAGTTGCTATATGGAAAGCTGGTTCTGAATATCCAAATATGATAGTTAAAAAAATAGCTATTACTGCAGCCTCAAGTATTACCAAAGTTAATAAACCAGTTGGCCCTTGTGGAGCGTGTAGACAAACGTTGTCAGAATATGAAATTAATCAAAAACAACCTATAGAAATTTTATTTACTGGAGAAACAGGCGCTATTGTAAAAACAGAATCGTTATTATCTCTATTACCATTTTCTTTTGATAGCTCATATCTATAATTTTCAATATCTATTTTTATTAAAATCGTAAAAAACTTAAAATATCTTTCAATAACAACCGTAAAGTAAGATAAAATGTTTTCTTTGTAGTAATTTCTATAAAACATATCTTTCAATATGACCAATGTAATAATTACTGGTACAGGAGCATACATACCTAGCATTACCAAAAAAAATGTTCAATTTACTGATACTAATTTTTTAAATGTTGATGGTACTCCTATTAAAGATACCAATGAAGTAATTATTGAAAAATTTAAGGCTATTACTGGAATAGAAGAAAGGCGATATGCAAAAAAAGAACTAAACACATCTGACTTAGGTTTTTTAGCTGCTCAAAAAGCAATTGAAGACGCTAAAATTAACCCTGAAGAAATAGACTATATTATTTTCGCTCATAATTTTGGAAATGTTAAACCAAATAGTAGTCAAAGTGACCTTTTACCTAGTTTAGCAACTCGTGTAAAACATTTATTAAAAATAGAAAATCCAAACTGTGTAGCTTATGATATATTATTTGGATGTCCTGGCTGGATACAAGGGGTAATTCAAGCTCAATCTTTTATACAGTCTAAAATAGCAAAAAAAGTTTTAGTTATTGGTGCTGAAACTTTATCAAGAGTAATAGATGAACATGATAGAGATAGTATGATTTATAGTGACGGAGCCGGTGCATGTATTATTGAAGGTTCAGAAAATAACAGCTCTGGTATTTTAAGTCATGCCTCTCAAACTTTCACTAAAGATGAGGCCTATTATTTATTTTTTGATCGTTCTTATAATAAAGATACTAATAGCGATATAAATTATATGAAAATGCATGGGCGTAAAATTTATGAATTTGCGCTTAACAATGTACCTAATGCAATGAAAGCCGCTTTAGACAAAAGTGATATTAAAATAAATCAGCTTAAAAAAGTTTTTATCCACCAAGCTAATGAAAAAATGGATGAAGCAATTATAAAACGTTTTTATAGACTCTATAACAAACCAGTACCTGAAGGAATTATGCCTATGAGTATTCATAAATTAGGTAATAGCTCGGTTGCAACCGTTCCAACCTTATTAAATTTAGTTTTAAAAGGTGAAATAGAAAATCAATATATTGAAAAAGGAGACGTTATTATGCTAGCATCTGTAGGTTCTGGAATGAATATAAATGCTATCGTTTATAAGTACTAAACAAAATTAAAAATAGAGGTAAAAAATACATCACTAAATATCGCAAATCTAAAATCTAAATATTATTTTTGCGGATGCAACAACACAATGTACTTATTTTAGATTTCGGTTCGCAATATACTCAGTTAATTGCCCGCCGTGTAAGAGAATTAAACATTTACTGTGAAATTCATCCCTATAACAAAATACCTCAAAATTTAAACGACTTTAAGGCTGTAATCCTTTCTGGAAGCCCTTCTTCTGTTCGTTCAGATGAAGCACCACATCCAGATTTATCAGAAATTAGAGGTAAAAAACCTTTATTATCGGTTTGTTATGGAGCTCAATACTTAGCTCATTTCTCTGGAGGTTTAGTAGCTCCTTCTAATACTCGAGAATACGGTAGAGCCAACCTTTCGTTTATTAAAGAAGGAGAGGAATTCTTTTCTAATATTTCTGAAGGAAGTCAAGTTTGGATGAGTCATTCAGACACTATTAAAGTATTACCAACAAACGGAATATTATTAGCTAGTACTCATGATGTAGAAAATGCAGCTTATAAAATAGAAGGTGAAACTACATATGCTATTCAATTTCATCCTGAAGTTTACCATTCAACCGATGGAAAACAATTATTACAAAATTTTTTAGTTTCAATTGCTGGCGTAGCACAAACATGGACACCAGCTTCTTTTGTTGATGAAACTGTATCTGGTCTAAAAGAAAAAATTGGTAATGATAAAGTTGTATTAGGTTTATCTGGTGGTGTAGATTCTACAGTAGCTGCTGTATTATTACATAAAGCAATTGGAAGTAACTTACATTGTATATTCGTAAACAATGGATTACTACGTAAAAATGAATTTACCGATGTATTGAAACAATACGAAGGAATGGGGTTAAATGTAAAAGGAGTTGATGCTTCGGCACGTTTTTTGGGTGCTTTAGCTGGATTATCTGACCCTGAAGCAAAAAGAAAAGCTATCGGTAAAGTTTTTATTGATGTTTTTGATGATGAAGCAAATCAAATTGAAAATGCTAAATGGTTAGCACAAGGAACTATTTATCCAGATGTAATAGAATCTGTATCAGTAAATGGTGGTCCTTCTGCAACTATTAAAAGTCATCATAATGTTGGAGGTCTACCTGACTTTATGAAACTTAAAGTAGTAGAGCCTTTACGTATGATTTTTAAAGATGAAGTTCGTCGTGTTGGTGCTTCTATGGGAATAGATAAAGATTTATTAGGTAGACACCCTTTTCCTGGACCTGGTTTAGCTATTCGTATTTTAGGTGATATTACTGCTGAAAAAGTACGTATATTACAAGAAGTTGACGCTGTGTTTATTAACGGTTTAAAAGAACATGGATTGTATGATAAGGTTTGGCAAGCTGGAGCTATATTATTACCTGTTAATTCAGTAGGTGTTATGGGAGATGAGCGTACTTATGAGAAGGTTGTAGCGCTTAGAGCAGTAGAAAGCACAGACGGTATGACTGCTGACTGGGTTAATTTACCTTATGAATTTTTGCAAAAAATATCAAATAAAATAATAAATAATGTAAAAGGTGTTAATAGAGTTGTTTACGATATTAGCTCTAAACCACCTGCAACAATTGAGTGGGAATAACGTTTATTTATAAAAACACTCGAAAAACACACATTAGAATATAGAAGCAGATGAAGAAATTACAATTTTTAATTTTAATCGGTATATTGTCATTTACCATTTCATGCGGGCAACAAAAACGTTATGTATCTTATAAAATCCAAGAGGGAGAAACTATGAGAGATGTAGCCAATCGTTTAGACATGAAGACTAAAGATTTACTTAGATTAAATCCTGATGTTGGTAGAAAACCTAATGCTAATACCATTATTGTTATACCTAATCCTAAAATTAAAACTAATAATTCTTCATCTGATTCAAAAAAAGACTATGCTGTAGTTGAAGACGTTAAACCTGACGAAACTGAAACTACTACAAATAATGAACAAGAAAATCAGAACAGTGAGAACAACGATACAGATGTATTCCAAACTACAGTTGTTAAAAGCTACAAAACACACGAAGTAAAACCTGGAGAAACGATATATAGGTTGACTAAACTTTATAACATTTCTAAAGATGAATTGTGTAAACTTAATCCTGAGTTTCCTGAAATAATAAATAACACTCTTAGCATTGGTCAAATACTTAAAGTAGAAGCTATAGAGGAAACCGTAACAATTAATAAAGAAGAAGTTTTAAAACAATATTTAACTCATACAGTAAAAAGTAAAGAAACTATTTTTAGTTTAACTCGTTTTTACAACATAACAAAAAAACAGTTAATTGAACTAAATCCTGAATATCCGGATATAATAGATAACAATTTATCTATAGGTCAATTATTAAAAATTAAACCTATCAACGAAGTAAAAGAGAACGAAGAGTTTCTTTTTTATCAAGATAGTATACAAGAAAATGCCACTATAAACCTTTCGTTTTTACTTCCTTTTAAAACTAAAGAGTATGATTCTTTAAATAATAAAAAGATTTTTAAAGACAATAGATTAGCAAATATGGTAACAGATTTTTATATGGGAGCTGAAATTGCTATTGACTCTTTAAAACAACAAGGTATTATAATTAACAGTTCAGTCTTTGACACAGGAAATAGAGGTGAAAATATTTCACAAATATTAGAAAATGATGAATTAGATACAGCTGATGTAGTTATAGGTCCTTTTTATTATGATAAAGCAGATAAAGTAGCTCAAAAATTAAGCGTTCCTGTTATTTTCCCTCATTACTCAAGCAATCAAAAAAACATAACATCTTCTAAAATAGTTAAAGTAGCACCAGATAAATTATCTTATGCTAATTATTTGACTTCTTATTTAAAAGACAATTATAATGGAGAAAATATTTTCATTGTTGGTGATGGTAAAAGTAATTCTAATGTAACTATAAGTAGTATTCTTTCTTCGCTAAAAAAGCATGATTCAATAAATGCCATTCACATTTTAAAACCTAAAGATGGTTATATTAAAAGAGAGCGTTTTACAAATAAAATGAACGACCAAAAACATAATTGGGTAATTATTACTTCAGAAGATAAAGTAGCTGTAGCTGATGCTTTAAATAGCATGATTGGGTTACCTGATGAAGTTTCTGTTCAAGTTTTCACTACAAATAAAAATAGCTCTTATAATAACATAGATAATAATAAATTAGCGAACATTAATTTCACTTATGTATCTAACTCATTTTCTGATGAAAACTCAGATGATATAAAACTATTCTACACAAAATTTAGAAGAAAAAATAATGCTTTACCTTCTGAATACGCTATTAAAGGATTTGATATAACATATGATATATTAATTCGATTAGCTTCTGGTAATGACTTAACAAAAACTTTTAAACAGGGAACCTCTTTACGAATTGAAAATAAATTTGACTATAACAAAAAGCTATTTGGTTCAACAAGTAATAAAGGCCTCTTTATTATAAAATACAATAAAGACCTGAGTTTAAGTAGACTTAAATAATAAAAAAGGATGATTTTAAAATCATCCTTTTTTATTTATACATTTCTTTATAATACTTCTGATATTCTCCGCTAGTTACATTATTTATCCAATCTTGATTCTCTAAATACCATTTAACCGTATGTTCTATACCTTCTTCAAATTGTAATGAGGGTTCCCAGCCTAGTTCGTTTTTAAGTTTTGTAGAATCTATAGCATATCTATAATCATGTCCAGCTCTATCAGTAACAAATGTTATCAATTTTTCAGATTCACCTTCTTTTCGACCTAAAAATTTATCCACTGTTTTAATTAACACTTTAATTAAATCAATATTTTTCCATTCGTTAAATCCTCCAATGTTATAAGTATCCCCTTTACTTCCATTATGAAAAATTAGATCTATAGCTCTCGCATGATCATTAACAAATAACCAATCTCTTATATTTTCTCCTTTACCATATACTGGTAAAGGTTTTGACTTACAAATATTATTAATAAACAAAGGGATTAATTTTTCTGGAAATTGAAATGAACCATAATTATTAGAACAATTAGAAACAACTACTGGTAATCCGTAAGTGTCAGAGAACGATCTAACAAAATGATCTGAAGATGCTTTAGATGCTGAATATGGTGAGTGTGGATCATACGCAGTTTTTTCAGTAAAATAACCTTTTTCACATAAACTTCCATAAACTTCATCAGTAGAGATATGATAAAAGAGTTTATTATCAAAATCATAGTTCCATATATTTTTTGCAGCTTCTAATAAACTTAACGTTCCCATTATATTAGTTTTTGCAAATAAAAATGGATCTTTAATCGATCTGTCAACATGAGATTCGGCTGCCAAATGTATAACGCTATCTATATTGTATTCAGAAAAAACAGCACACATCTTATCATAATCACATATATCTGCTTTAACAAAAGAATAATTTGGTTTATTCTCTATATCTCTTAAACTTTCTAAGTTACCAGCGTAGGTTAAATTATCTAAATTAATAATATTGTAATTAGGATATTTATTAACTAATAATCGAACTACATGAGAACCTATAAAACCAGCTCCTCCTGTTACCAAAATATTTTTCATTAAAATAAAATATTTACGCTATTTATTTTTTTAGCAAATTTAATAAATATTGACCATATTCATTTTTCTTTAAAGGCTGTGCTAACTTTTCAACTTGATTTTCATCAATATACTTCATATAATATGCTATTTCCTCTAAGCAGGCCACCTTAAGACCTTGGCGCTTCTCAATAGTTTCTATAAATCTTCCTGCTTCCATTAAAGAATCATGAGTTCCAGTATCTAACCAAGCGAAACCACGTCCCATTAATTCTACCCTCAAAGATTTCTCTTCTAAATATTTCTGATTTACCGAGGTTATTTCTAGCTCGCCTCTTTTTGAAGGTTTAACTTCTTCCGCAATTTTTACCACATTATTTGGGTAAAAATACAATCCAACAACAGCGTAATTAGATTTAGCTTTTTCAGGTTTTTCTTCAATAGAAGTTACATTTCCAACTTTATCAAACTCGGCAACTCCATAACGTTCAGGATCCTTAACATAATATCCAAAAACTGTAGCTTTATTTTTATTTTCTACGTTATTAATAGCACTTTTTAACATCTCAGGTAATCCATGACCATAAAAAATATTATCTCCTAATATTAGACATACATTATCGTTTCCTATAAAATTTTTACCTAAAATAAAGGCTTGAGCTAATCCATCAGGTGATGGTTGTTCCTTATATGTTAATTGAATCCCTAACTCTTCTCCTGTTCCTAATAATTTTTCGAAATTAGGTAAATCTTCAGGTGTAGAAATTATTAAGATTTCTTTTATCCCTGCAAGCATTAATACTGATAATGGATAATATATCATTGGTTTATCATAAACAGGTAATAATTGTTTTGATACTCCTTTTGTTATAGGATATAACCTTGTTCCAGATCCTCCTGCTAGTATTATGCCTTTCATATCTTACAATAATTTTTATAAAAAAGTACAAAAATGATACTTTTCAATTTTGCTAAGTTATAAATTAAATACTATTGAATATCTACTTAAAAGTAAAGAACCCAGAAAATTTTCTGGGTTCTTTACTTTTATTTTTTTATTAATTTATTAATTGCTTTTTCTATTCTTTCCTTATCCATTTCTGTTAAGTTAGATCCTGATGGCAAACATAATCCATCATTAAACAACTTTTCAGCTACATGGCTACCATAATAATCATATTTATTAAAAATTGGCTGTAGATGCATTGGTTTCCATAGTGGACGAGATTCAATATTTTCTTCTAGCAAACTAAGTCTTAGATCTTCTCTAGAAAAACCAACTATATTTTCATCTATAATAATGGAACTCAACCAATGATTCGAAAAATAATCTTTAGATGGTTCTTTAAGTACAGTGATTCCTTCAATGTTTTCAAAAATATCTTGATAAAATTGGTTATTACTTCTTCTAAAACCAACATGTTTATCTAATACTTCCATTTGTCCTCTTCCAATCCCAGCAACTATATTACTCATTCGGTAATTATAACCTACATGCGAGTGTTGATAATGTGGTGCATTATCACGCGCTTGAGTAGAAAGAAAAATAGCTTTCTTCTTATCATTTAAAGTATTACAAACTAACGCCCCTCCTCCCGAAGTCGTTATTATTTTATTTCCATTAAAAGATAAAATTCCAAAATCACCAAAAGTTCCACATTTTTGACCTTTATATGTAGACCCCAATGCTTCAGCGGCATCTTCAATTAGAGATATTTCATATCTTTTTGAAATATTAACTATTTGATCCATCTTCGCAGGCATTCCATATAAATGTACTACAATAATTGCTTTAGGTTTCTTCCCTTTAGCTATTTTATCTTTAATAGCTTCTTCTAATGTAATAGGGCACATATTCCAAGTGTCTTTCTCACTATCTATAAAAATAGGATTGGCACCTTGATATTTTATAGGATTCGCGGAAGCTGAGAATGTCATACTCTGACAAATAACCTCATCATTTAATCCAACTTCAGATAAAATTAGTGCTAAATGAATGGCCGAAGTACCAGAAACTAAGCAGGTCACATGAGATTGTTCTTTTATATATTTTTCTAAATCATCTTCAAAACCATTTACATTAGGACCTAATGGAGCGACCCAATTTGTATCAAACGCTTCTTGAACATATTTTTGTTCTCCTCCACCCATATGTGGTTTAGAAAGCCATATCTTTTCTTTTTTCATTTTACTAGATAAATTAAATATTAATATATAAAACGTCCTTACTTCTTATTCTTCTATTGACATTCTATATAATGGAAAAAAAGACTCATCTTCTTCCTTCAATTCTTTTAATGATTTAGACTCTCTAAATTTATTCAGCTTTAACAATAAACTCTCGTAGGCTTCTTTATTTATAATTTTTCTCCCTGTATAATAATTAACAACATTTTTAGGAAAAAAAGACTTCTTATATTTAAAAATTCCATCCTCGAATCCATATCCTCCTCCTAAAGTGTAAAAAGCTTTACCTTTACCTCTAGACCAATCAATAATTTTTACTTTTAAGAAATCATTTGGTCTTTTATCAAAGTAAGCTTCATTTGTCCCTCCTAAAAAAGAATAAACAGAATCTTGAGATATTAAAATAAGTTCAGAAGAAATAGGTTTTTCTTGAAAATACACAGTACAAATTGCACAAAATTTAGGGTTATTATTTATAAATTCTTTAAACCCTTTTAAGCTATAAAAAAAACTATTCTTTGCATTCGTACGAATCATAGTTTCTTCATAAATTTTATAAAATTCTTCAACGTGATTATCAGAAATAGTATCATAATAAATATTACTATAAACTTCTTCTCTTATAGCTTTATTTATATTTTTTCGAACTTTTCTATCAAATGCTTTCCACTGATCTTCTTCAGTAAGAATTTCTCCTTTAACATTCAACATTGTTTTAACAGTATATCCAGAATAATATAAATGATTATTAGCTAAATTAAATCTTATAAATTCACTTACAACGTTATTGTTGTTGTACCAATTCTCAACATTTTCCCAAAATAATAATATTTCATTTTTTCCAATTTTATTAGAAAAAAATGGACCTGTGTATCCATAAGGAGTTATAAAATCAAAATATGGTGTTACTTGATCTGCAATCGATATTGACCTTATATACCCTGGCATGAAGATAATATCTCCATAATTATTTTCACTATAAAAACATATTAAATTCTTAGTACCTTCTCCAAAAACATTAATATAATCAAGTAAAAAATATGGTTCTGTATTTTTACTTTTCTCTAGTAATTTCTTATAATCTTTCTCTCCTTCTCCCGAATCTATATATATAACATCAAACATTTAATATATTTTTTAATTTTAATGCCATCTTTTTCAATTCCACTTTAGAAACATCCTGATGTATAGGTAAATTCATTATTTTTTTTGAGGCTACACTAGAAGCAAGAGATTTATTTGATTCTAAATCATTAATCATTGTATGATATAAACTTACTACTCCAAAACCAGCTTCATTCATCTCTTCATAAAGATTATCTCTATTATAATTTTTAATTATAATTGGTAATGTTTGGGGGCAAATACCGTCTTCTAACTTTTCATAAACTATCTCTATCCCAGATAGATCTTTTAATAAACTGCACAAATATTTATAATTTGCTCTTCTAATATTAAAAATAGATAAGAGATCATAATTTAATTCTACAAAAGGATTAATTTTAGAAATTTCTTTATTGTTTTTAGGCATATTACTTACCATCATACCTCCTTTTGACAAAGGAAGTAATTTATGTAAAGAGTAAAAAGAAAAATTTCCTTTCCTTCCAGATTTCCCTCCAATTAAATCTGTTAGCCAAGCATGAGCAGCATCTTCAACAAAAAAAACATTGTTATCTGTTAACCAACTCGTTATTTCGTCATATTTCACATCAATAAAACCAAAGTAATGAACTAATAAAACTAAAGGTTCATCGTTTTCATTTATTTTTATCTTTAAATCTTCAAAATTTATTTCTAATTTTACCCCTAGATCATAAAAATCATAGTCTAAACCTGAATTAGATACTGAATCAAAGATACCACTTCCTTCATTAGATGACCATCCTATATATGATGGTAATAGTACTTTTCCTTTAGGGTTAAAAATTTTATATTCTTGTATAATTTTACTCCAGGCTTCCCTGGCTGAATTCGTTAAAATCCATTCTCTTTTATAAAGCTCTTTATTTAATGCTTTTTTTGTGATCATAATTCTATATTTAATCCCATTCTCTCTATTTGATCAATAAATTTCAATTCAGAAAATTGATATTCATTCCCTATATAATATATCTTTCTTATTTCAAGAGCTTTACTAATATAAATTAGATGACTATTTACAGATTCATCATAATTCCCTCTAATAAAAAGATCATTCTCTATAACTCCAATTTTAATATCTTTATCTTGAATACTAATATCTATAAAGTAAAATCCAAATATTTTTTTCATTTCTTTATATTGGGGGAAATTTTTAATATAAATACTATTTTTATTTTCGCTACTTCTATTTAGTTCTAATTCATAAAATATTTTAAAATTTAATTTCTTAAACCCATACTTACTATACCAATCAACTGCCAATAAGTTAGTTGAATAGACATCCAATTCTATAGATTGAAATCTTTTTTTCTGAAAATATTTCTTAGAATATTCAAATATTCTACTTCCTATCCTTTGATTTTTGTATTCATTACTTACCGATATTATATTTAAAAAAGCCATATTCTGTTTTTTAAACATTTTATATTCTGTATAAGCGACTACTTTATTATTAATATAGAGAACAAAATATTTATATGGAGAAAATTCATTTTCAAGCTCATTTAAAATAAATTTATTTATTCCTTCTCCTCTATATATTGATGGTATTATATAGCTCTTTTTAAAAGAGGTTCTAACAAGATTCACAACAGTATCAACATCCTTAGCTAATAACTCACTTACTTCAAATTCTTCGTTCATCATCAAAATTTTTCATGATAGATTCAGGATCTATAACAATATCTTCTGAAACAATAATTTTTAATACTGTCTTATATAAAATTTTTACATCAAACATAAAACTTAATTTTTTGACATATTCAACATCATAAGCCAATCTTTCATCCCAACTTACAGTATTCCTTCCGTTAATTTGTGCCCAACCTGTTATACCAGGTTTTATAGTATGTCTTATTCTTTCTTTATCTGTGTAAAAAGGTAAATATCTTAACAACAAAGGTCTTGGTCCAATTAAACTCATATCCCCTTTAATAACATTCAATAATTGTGGTAACTCATCTAATGATGTTTTCCGTATTATAGAGCCAACTTTGGTTAATCTTTCTGAATCAGGTAATAACTCTCCATCATTCCCTTTTTTATCGTTCATTGTCTTGAATTTAATTATTCTAAATATTTTTTCATTCATACCTGGTCTCTCTTGAAAAAAGAACGGTTTTCCTTCATTAAATATATACAATAATACTAAAACAATTAAAAATATAGGACTAATTAATAGTAAGCCTAAAAAAGAAAAAAGAAAATCAATTACTCTTTTAAAAAATGATCTATACATTTTCTTATATTATATTTTTTTATATTCATTTAATATCTCATTCCAAACAAACTTGCGTTCATATGATTCGATGATTTTTTTTCTACTTTTTTCCCCCATAGTTTTAGAAAATTGGATATTATCCAAACACCATATCATCTTTTCCTTTAACTTTTCTGTGTTTTTAACAGGTACTATCCATCCATTAACACCGTTCTCTATAATCTCATTACATCCATTTATATCAGAAACAATACAGTTTAGATTCATTGAACAAGCTTGCATAACTACGTTTGGAAAACCTTCTCTATAACTTGGAAAAGTTAACGCATCAGAAATAGCATAATAAGGTCTTACATCATTTTTAAATCCAACCGCCATAATGTTAGGATGTTGTTTTATTTGATCTAAAACATCTTGATTTAATGGATCTAACTCTTCTTCCATATAACCTAATAATAATAATTTTGCTTTATCTTTATTTAAATTATAGAAAGCATTTACTATTTCATTTACACCTTTATCTCCTACTAGTCTACCTACAAAAGTAAATACAAAATCATCCGTCCTTATATTCAACTCTTTACGTAACTTTTCATTATCTTCATTACTATAAAGTGATGGATTGAAATATGACGTATCAATTCCGTTACTACTTCCATTACCTATTACTTTAACTTTTGACTCTGGAGCATACTTATTCTTAATTACTATATCTTTCAGACCATTTGAATTAGGATATATTTTTGTAGCACATTTATAAGTTATCTTTTCAACAAAGTCAAGAAGTTTTCTTTTATTCCCCTTAGCTACCAATAAAGGCATACCTGCTATAGTATGAAATCTATGAGGTACATTAGCAAATTTCGATGCAATCATTGCCAAAGTTCCCGCCTTAGGAGTATGAGAATGTACTATAAAAGGTTTTTCTTTTTTAAAAACGAAATAAAGTTGTACCAGAGCTGTAAAATCCTTTATAGGTGTAATTGTTCTCGTCATATTAACAGGTATTACTCTAATACCTTCACTCTTCTCTACTTCTTTTAATATTTTACCTTCGGAAGAAACTCCTATAACTTCGAAGTGACTTTTCATAAAATTTAACTGCCCCTTAAGTAGCCCCAAAGATTCAGGTACTGTCGTTATCCTTATTATTTTCTTCAATTTAATTTAGTATTGATTCAAATTCCGATATATAATTTCGAAAATCAAAAAGTTTTTTATTCATTTTTTTTTCTCTCATTTGAAGAAACTCATACTTGTCTTTAAATAAAGTTTTACGCAAACTATCTTCTAAAGTAATAATGCTTGTATTATCTAACCAAAATCCATTTTCTCCTTCTATTAAAAAATCTGATAAGTTACTACTCCTATTAGTTAAAACTGGTACTCCAGATGTTATAGCTTCAACAAATTTTGTAGGGAATCCAGCCTTATTAGTTAATGTATTTTCTCTAAGAAAAATTGAAAAATCACTGTTCTTCAATTTTTCTATAGCTTCTTCATGAGACACTCTTCCATAAAAAACAATTGAATCATCTTTTAATTCTCCATTAAAATTTTTATAAAAATCAATAAACGTTTTTTTATCAACTCCAATTATATTTAATTTTATACTTATTTCTTTACTAAACTCTATAAACAACTTAACAATTTGATCCAATCTATCTTTTTGTCCTTTTGTTTCTAATGAAAAAGGAGAGCCTGCATATACAACTTGAATTATATTATCTTTACTTTTATTAAGTTTATGTTTCCATTTTTCATCATTAGAATCTATTAAAGGAGGTATTTTTATTGTTTTTACACCTTTTTCTATATAAAACTCTTCTAAATACTTACTTATTGCTATAACAGAATCTAACTTTGGTTGAATTATTTTCATTCTCATGAAAATATCAAATGACTTAATCACGCTTTTAATAAAAGATTCTCCTTTAGCTACTTCATACCACTCTGTACAATCAGCAATTATTAGTATATCCCTCTTTTTGGCCCATCTTTTTAACCTAAGAAGTGATATTGAAGATAGATTATAACAAACAAAAGCTTTTACATTATCATAAGATTTAATTATGTCTATATAATATTTAAAAGAAATAAAATGTTTAAACCACTCTAAAGAATTAATTGGATATTTTTTAGAATAAACATCTGAATTGAAATATTTTTCTTTAGTACTATCTTTTTTTATTGATTTTGACAACCCTATAAAAACAACTTCATGTCCCAAACTCTTTATTGCCTTCCCATTAGATACAACTCTTTGAGCTGCTGCATTTTTATCAGGCATTTCAAACCCTCCAATGTATATAACCGTTCCTTTTTTACTCATTCTTTAATCTTTACTCCATACTACTCTGTTAATATAATCTGTATAAGAAATAATAATTCTTACCATTTTTTCACTAACATTTGGCATTGAATAATCATACACAGGTCTAAAATTTCTATTTGACTCTCTTTCTTGAACTTCTAATGCAGCTAAACCTTGCATTATGCGTTCAGGCCTTAAACCAACCATCATTACGGATGTTTCTTCCATTGCTTCTGGTCTTTCATGTGCTTCACGAATATTTAATGCATGAAAATTTAATATTGATGATTCTTCTGAAATTGTTCCTGAATCTGATAATACAGCAAACGAATCTTTTTGTAAAGCATTATAATCGTAAAATCCTAATGGTTTTAAAAACTGAATATTTTTATGTGTTCTAATAGCTTCAGCCTTTAACATATTTCTTGTACGCGGATGTGTTGATACAATTACAGGGTAATTATATTTTTCTGCTATTAAATTCAATGATTCTATTAAACCATTAAAATTTTTTGGATTACTAATATTTTCTTCTCGGTGTGAAGAAACGACGAAAAACTTATGTCTCTCTATATTTAGTTTTTTTAATACATCTGAAGCTTGGATATTTGGTAAAAACTTATGTAGCACTTCAAACATAGGACTTCCCGTTTTTATAACTCTATCCGGAGGTAATCCTTCACGTAATAGATATTCCCTAGCAATTGAGCTATAAGTCAAATTTATATCTGAAACATGATCAACAATTTTTCTATTTGTTTCTTCAGGTACACGCTGATCAAAACAACGATTTCCTGCTTCCATATGAAATACAGGAATCTTACGTTTTTTTGCAGGGATCGCACATAAACAAGAATTTGTATCACCTAATACTAAAAATGCATCAGGGTCTTCTTTTTCTAAAATCGGATCAATTTTTATTAAGATATTCCCAACAGTTTCACTTGCATTTTTACCTGCTGCCATTAAAAAATAATCAGGTTTTCGTAAACCTAAATCATCAAAAAATATTTCGTTTAATTCATAATCATAATTTTGTCCAGTATGAACTAAAACATGTTCTATAGCCTCATTCCTATCTAATGCAATTAACGTGCAAGACAATCTAATAATTTCTGGTCGTGTTCCTACAACTGTTATTACTTTAAGTTTTTTCATTGTATTGTTATATTATACTTTTGCAAAATATGTATCTGCATCATCTGAATTGTATGGTTCATTGATCCAAAATAAAGTTATTAATTCTGTGTCTCCAATATTTTTAATGTTGTGTGTATACCAAATTGGCATATCAACATAAGCTGGCTCTGCTCCCTCTAAAATGTATTCAAAAACTTCGTCAGAATCAATTTTTCGAAGTTTAATAGATGCCCTTCCACTAATAACTGCAAAACGCTCTACTTTTCGAGTATGGTAGTGATTTCCTCTTGTTATTCCTGGAACTGTTGTTGAATACGACGATTGTCCTGCTGAATCTGCACGCATAATTTCCACAAAAGCCCCCCTGTTATCTGTATGCTTTATATATTTTCTTGGGAAATACTCTTTCGGGATAAAACTCGTAAACGTATTAAATAAATCTAGTTCAAATGAATTTAAATCTACTTTTGGCACTTGTCCATTGTCTACATATTGTATTTTGAAATCTTTTAATAATGCTAAGATTTCTGATACTTTACGTGATGATGTATGTGGAACTACATATGATTGAATATTTTCAGCACCTCGCTTCACAATTTCATTATAGAAAGCTTGGGATAGCTCGTTAATATATATTAAATTTACTTTACTATCATTGATTACTGTTGGTTCTTCACCTTGTACAATTTGATAGGAAAACGTTGCTATGAATGAATTGTAGAATGGTTTTCCAAAAGGTCCAAATACATTTGGAATTATAAGAGAAGCTACACTTGCATCACTTTTAATTGCCCAATTTTCTAGGTATTGTCTTCCGTCACGTTTTGATTTTCCGTATAAATTATCTTTTTCTTCCTGAGTAGAAGAAGAAAAAATGATTTTTGGTTTAGAATTCGTTACTGTACAGGCATTCACTAATTTTTGAACTAAACCAACATTCGTATCATAAATTACTTGTTGATCTTCGTGACGATTCATTGCAGCAGTATGTACAATAACATCACATGATTTTACAAATTTTTGAAGATCCACTTCATTTTCAAAGTAGTTTCTTTCAAAATTAACAAGTTCAATATCTTCTGTTTTTGTACCTAAAAAATTATATACATGACTTCCCATAAAACCACCTTGCCCTGTGATTCCTACTGTTAGTTTTTGTCCCATTTGGCCCAGTTGTTTTGATCAAATCGAATTTGATCGTTTTCTATTTCGTTGAATCCGTAGTTTGACATAATCATAAGTTTTGCATTATTCTCTAATGCTTTGAAACCATTTGCAAAACCATTTGGAATGTATAATATTTCTTGCTTATTCGCAGATAATTCGTATTCGTAAACTTTTAAATTATCTGAAGGGTTTTCCCAATCATCGATTTCTACCAATTTCACAATAAAACTTCCTTTGACACAGTTAAACCAACGACTTTCAATGCTATGTCCTTGCCAAGCTCTGGTAACATTTGTATCAAAATGTGTTGTAAAGTATACACGTTTTATTGGTGACATATTAAATTCGTTGTAGAATTCGAGTTGTCCACGTTTGTCTGTGTAATTTCCTCCAGAAATGATTTTTGGTACTAGTTTACTCATATAGATAGTTACTTTACGTCTTTTCGGATGAAATCTAGTTTAAGCAAAAGTTTTTTCATCCCTTCAACATCTAAACGCTCTGTATTGTGCGAATGATAATCTTCTATGGTACTCATATCTATCTCTCCTTCTGAGAAGTAGTTGGCATAGTTTAAGTCTCTATTATCAGCTGGAATTCGGTAATAATCACCCATATCTTCCGCTTTTATTTTTTCTTCTCGAGTTAACAAAGATTCGTATAGTTTTTCTCCGTGACGCGTTCCAATCACTTTTATTTGACTGTCACTTTTGTACATATCTAATAATGCTTTTGCTAATACTTCAACAGTTGCTGCTGGCGCTTTTTGCACAAACATATCGCCAGGATTAGCATTTTCAAACGCAAATAACACCAAGTCAACTGCATCCTCTAAGGTCATCATAAAGCGTGTCATACTAGGATCAGTTAACGTTAAGTTTTGTTCTGACTTAATTTGATCAACAAATAAAGGAATTACCGAACCTCTTGACGCCATTACATTTCCATAACGTGTTCCTGAAATCACTGTACTTCCTGCATTTCTTGATTTGGCAACTAATACTTTTTCCATCATTGCTTTGGAGATCCCCATTGCATTAATTGGATATACTGCTTTATCAGTACTCAGAACCACTACATTTTTAACATTATTTCTAATAGCAGCTTCTAAAACATTTTCAGTTCCTAATACATTTGTTTTTACTGCTTCTACAGGAAAAAACTCACATGATGGTACTTGTTTTAATGCTGCAGCATGAAATATGTAGTCAACACCTCTTACAGCTGTCTCTAAAGATTGTGGGTCTCTTACATCACCTATGTAAAACTTTACTTTTGGATGTGATAATCTTCTTCTTTGATCTTCTTGTTTTTTCTCATCTCTTGAGAATACACGAATCTCACTAAAATGATCTGTATCTAAAAATCTATTAAGTACAGCATTTCCGAAAGACCCAGTACCACCTGTTATTAATAATATTTTATTTTTTAGCATTTTTATTTATTTATAATATTGTATTTGTTCTTTATCTTCCCAAAAAAATTTATACTCATCTATTGATCGCATTGAAAAAAGAGTCAGTGACACAAAACTAATTATAGTGAAAAAATATATAATTTTTTGTGTTTTAACTGATTTCATACTAGTAGCATCTAATAAAAAAGGAATCCAAACAACCATAATTATAGAAAAATATTGGGCAACTCGTCCTGCACTAGGGTTTACCCATTGAAGTGGAAGTAATAATAATGCTATCGCATAAACATTGTATTTTCTATGAACATTATTATCTAAACTACTCATTCTTTTAATTTGTATTACACCCCAAATTGCCAATATTATTTGAAATAAAGTTAAAATAAAAGACCCTCCTGTTTTATATTGTTCCGTATAAGTTCCAAATCGATCTTCTAAACCAGATGAAGACACTAAAACAATGGCTAATATGTTCTTAAAATAAAAAACTATAGGGAAACTAATTAATGCAAATATAAAAATTCTCCTATAATTCTTATACTCCAAAACAAATAACAATGCAATAAATACTATTGCCGATATATGAAATAAGGCTCCTATTAATACAAATAAAATAAACATAAAATACCTTTTCCCTTTTAGATATTCATAACTCCATAATAGAAAAGCAGTTGCCAAAGTTTGTCTAATGCCAGTGATAGAATAAAACCCATAAAAGTACCCCATGTAAATAATAAAAGAAACCATTGCATGATTTATGGTTAATGTATTTTTATAAATAAATCGACCAAAAGCAGTCATGAATATAAAAGCTACAAAGAGTAAATATAGCTGATAGCTTTCGGAAAAAAACTGAAATCCTTTTTGAAAAATAGAATAAAAAGGATCTTTAATTCCAAAATCAATTAATGATGTTAATAGATGATTCCAAGAATCACTTTTAATGTATTCAAATCTAAAATAATATTGATATGTATCTGAACCTACAGCCCAACTTCTTAAACCTGATTGTAATATCAAAATAATAGATATGAATATTATATAACTTTTTCTTCTTTTATTAATATTTCCTGTTTTATTTTGAAATAAAACAGTGCTGAATATTATTATTATTAATATAAAAAGTCTAATCATTCTTACTTTTTTGAATTCACATTGAGGGTTTCAAAATACTTTTTTAAAGCTTTATCTTTTTCTTTTCCTTTTAAGTGCCCTAAATGAAGTGATCTCTTTTTTATTCCCTCAAAATAATCGTCGATTGATTTAATAAATTTTGCAGGTACACCACCAACAACTGAATTATCAGGGACATCTTTTGCAATTACAGAACCAGCTGCTACTATACAATTGTTTCCTATAGTTACACCAGGAAGAATTACACTCCTTACTCCAATATAAACATTATTTCCTATCTCAATAGGGGCAGTAATCTCCAAGTCAGGGAC
The DNA here is from genome assembly GCF_900105985.1 of Tenacibaculum sp. MAR_2010_89. Classification (NCBI taxonomy): domain Bacteria; kingdom Pseudomonadati; phylum Bacteroidota; class Flavobacteriia; order Flavobacteriales; family Flavobacteriaceae; genus Tenacibaculum; species Tenacibaculum sp. MAR_2010_89. Next base: position 568,517 of record NZ_FNUB01000004.1, read on the forward strand.
TTTATCCCTAAATAATAAAGTTCCTCCATCGTGAGTTACGAATAAAACTTCTCTAGTTATATGAACATTATTCCCCAATTTTATACACCAAGGTTCGGTACTAAACATTTCTAATGGACTTCCATAAATATAGACTCTCTCTCCCATATTTACTCCAATATATTTGGCATATCCAACATGGTTTATAGTAGCAAAACAATAGTGATAAATTTTTCTAAAAATTTTTAAAACAATTTTCATTTTATCTTTTCTAATATTTTGTCATAATCACTCCAGTTTCCGATATCTTGCCAGCTATTCTCCGCTATAGGAAAAACTCCTACTTTACCAGAAGCCTTTTTTATAATCTCTATTAATTCAGTTATATGAAAAAACTCATTCTCAGGAATATATTTTAATACACTTGGTTCTAAAACGTACACCCCCGTATTAATTTGAAATATTAAATCTGGTTTTTCATCTAACCTTTCTAAAACTCCATCTTTTTTAGTCTCAATCGTCCCATATGGAATTTTATATCGTTTAATTGCAGAAATCATAGTTATTTCATTTCCATTCTCTTTGTGATAATTATAAACTTCTTCTAAATCTTGATCTATCAAAATATCGCAATTAGAAACAAAAAAAGTTGAATTTATTTTATCTTTTATTAGAAACATAGACCCTGCTGTTCCCAAAGGTTTATCTTCTTGGAAATAGTTAATTGAATAATCTGGGTTATTTAAATTTTTAAAGTAGTCCTTAATTGTTTTTGCTTTATAATTTACTGATAAATGAAAATCACTGCATCCAACCTCAACAAAACGATTCATTATATCTTCAATAATCGTTCTCTCGTTAATGGGTAATAAAGGTTTCGGTAATATATTTGTAAGAGGTTTTAATCTAGTTCCTTTACCTCCTGCCATTATTACAACTGGAATATTTAATGAAACTTCTTTTCGTTTTTGCCCAACTCCAAATACATCTTCCCAGAAAATAACATTAACCAGTTTATTCTTTCCATCAATAATAGGCATACATTCAGCCTTCAACCTGATCATTTTTTCTTTTACTTTTTCAAAATCATCCGTATCATAACATATAGTAATCTCTTTTCTCAGAATAGATTCTATTTTACTTTCTAAAGGAATCTTATTAAGAATTGCTCTTTGAATATCTCCAATACTTAAAACACCATAAAAAAGGCCTTCCTTCAGAATGATTAATAATTTACGTTTCAAAGAATCCATTCTTTCAAGAGCTGCTAGTACCGAAACATCCAAATCAATATAGATGGAATCATTTAAATCAATTTGTTTTTTCATTATTTTTATTTAAATTTTCTTTTAATATATCTTGATATATATTCAATATATTTGAATATATCTTTTTATTATCGTATTTACCTGTAATTAAAGTATAAGCATTTTCAACCAACCTATTAGTTCGCTCTGTATCATCTAATACTAATTTAATTTTTTCTACAAGTTCAGAAACATTTTTATTTTCCACCAAAGTAACACATTCTTTTTTATCATTCAATTCTGGAATACCTCCTACAGCATTTGCTATAACCGGAATTTTCATAAACATTGCTTCACGAAGTGAACCAGGCAATCCATCAAAATGAGTTGGTAATACATAAACCTTAGCCTTAATAGCCAATTTAAAAACATCTTGTTGTGTGGGTTGATGACCAGCAAACTCAATATTATTACTTAAATTTAATTTCTCAATTAAAGATTTAATATAGCTTACATACACCTTATTTCCTCCCCCAATTATGATCGCCTTGATTTTTGGTCTTGATTTTTTTAAGATTTTTAAAGCTTCCAGTAAATCTTCAACTCCTTTATCCTTCGAAATTTTTGCATAATAAACAATATCAAATTCTTTATTAGGGCAATCAATAGAAGAAACATTTGGTGTTGTTGTTGGATAATGATCTCCATATACTTTTGCAGTAGTTGTAAATTCATTAAGTCTTTTTATACCTTCTTCGTTCGCGCTTGTAAAATAATTCGCTTTTGTATTAATTATTCTTTCAAACCGAATCCTATTCCAACGAATATATCTACTTATAAAGTTTTTGGGAACAGAAGACAAACTAACAAAACCTTGTAATGTAACTAAAACAGGGTATTTACTCATTAGAGGAATTACACTTGCCGAATAAAGAGGATTTTCTGAACCGTGTAAATGAATGATATCTGGCTTTAAGTCCTTAACAATTTTTAAAACCGAATTTGTAGCAATTCTATAATTAAAAGTGAAATTGTATGCTTTCGCAGGCAGCATTGACGATCTATACTTATATAATTTCACCTGTATTTTCCCTAATTTAAAAGATTCATTTTTATTACCATAATAATTAGGTGAAATAATAACTAATTCAATGTCTTCTTTTTCCCTAAACAATTTAATTAATTCTGAAATCCAAGGAGAAACAAAAACATTATCCTTTCCGCCAACGATTTTTTTTATCTCATCATTCCCAAAACTACAAATCCAAACTATCTTGCTTTTATTCATATTCAGAATACAATTTTAAATAATACAATAATTGTTTATATTAGACCTCCGTTAATATCAATAGAAGAACCATTGGTATAATTACATTCTCTAAGGTATTCTACAGTTCTAAAGATATCAGTAGAATCACATAATTTCTTTGCTGGGATTTGTTGAATTAATGTGTTTAAAAAAGCTTCAGGTACTTGCTCTATCATTCCTAACTCACTATAGCCAAGGTTAATATTATTGATAGTAATATTTTTAGAAGCGTTCTCTTGAGCTAAGGATTTAGCCATACCCCATAATGCTGATTTTGATGCTGAATAAGCACTAGTACCAGCAGTTCCTTTTGATGCAACAACAGATGAAAAATTAATGATTCTTCCAAAATTTTGTTCCCTCATAATTGGTAATACTACTCTAATAGTATTAAAGCTACCTATTAAATTAACTTCAATAACTTTCTTCCATTTTTCAGGATCACTTTTATGCGCAAAAGAGTTATAACTAATTCCTGCACAATTAATCAATGTAATGTTATTAAGTGACGTTTTATTCGTTTCAATCCAATTAAACACTTGATCAAAGTTTGTTACGTCAACTTTTGATAATTCAACAACATTTGAAGAACTTGAATTATACGTTCCTATTACTTGAGAATCTATTGATTTGTACTTTTCAAAAAGAAATTTACCAATACCACCAGAAGCACCAATTATTAATATCATATTATTACTATTCTTTATTTAGTTTATTAAGCATTAAGCCCATTTAATTATTGAAGCCCCATACGTCCATCCACTACCAACAGCAGCAAATAAGATAATGTCACCATGTTTAAGTTTTCCTGACTTATTAAGTTCATCTAACAATATAGGGATTGTTGCTCCAGAAGTATTTGCATACTTTTCCATGTTTGTCATAACTTTTTCAAAAGGCAAACCAATTATCTCTGCTGTTTTCTTTAAAATCCGAATACTTGGTTGATGAGGAATCATTAAATCAATATCATTAATTGATAACCCTGTATCTTCAAGAACCTGGTTAATAGCCTTTGGAAGTGCTCTTGTAGCTGAAGCAAAAACAGCCTTTCCGTCCATTTGAAAATATTGTTCTTCCATATTGTCGGCGTGTAAAGGTATTTCTGACCCTCCGCCTGGGATTGTAAAACCAAGCATGTTTTTTGAAGTATCTGTGTATAATCTATAGGCCAAAAATCCTTCAGTGACATTTGCAGAAGTAACAACAGCTGCTCCGGCACCATCACCGAAAAAAATAGCGTCCCTTCTTTTCCAATCTGTAATCTTGGTAAAAGTATCTGCTCCTATAACCAATACATTATTATAAACTCCAGAAGCAATATATTGACTAGCAACTGACATACCAAATAAAAAACCGCTACATACCGCTGTTAAATCGAATGCTGCGGCGTTAAAACAATTTAATTTGTGTTGTACAAATGCTGCAGTAGATGGTGCTTTTCTATCGGGAGTTGAAGTAGCAACAATAATTAAATCAATATCTTCATTTTTCAACCCAGCACTATCTATTGCTCTTTGTCCCGCTATCTTAGATAAATCACTGGTTGCCTGATCTTCTGAAGCTACGCGCCTCTCTTTTATTCCAACATTCTCATAAACCCATTTTGAATTTGTCGGAACTATTGTTTCAAGATATTCATTTGTAAAAATAGTCTCAGGCACATATGAACCTGTACCTAAAATTTTTACATTCCTAATTAATTGCTTCATTTCTATTTTCTATTTTAATAAAAATCTATTAAACTGATTAAATAACATATGCATTTAAATCATTAATTTCTAAAAAATCCTTTTTCAACAACCCCAATACTAAAGCATCTTGATAAGCTCCTCCTTGATATACATGCTCTTTCATAGTTCCTTCTACCTTAAACCCAATCTTTTTATCCGAAATAATAGCAATGTCATTATAGGTTAATGCATAAGAATGAACCTTATGAAGATTTAATTCATTAAATAAATATCCATAAAATAAAATTGAAGCTTCTTTAAAGTAACCTTTACCTCTACCTTGTTTATGAAAAAACAATCCCACATGTGCATTTGAATTTATGTAATTAATATTACTTGCCGTACAATAACCTACAAATAAATTAGTATCGTTTTCTTCAATAGCAAATGTAATATTTGATAACAACCCGTTAGGATACATTTTTGAAATCCATTCTTTTTCACTATTTTCGTTTGTCGGAAATGGACGTCCTCCTGCTGCTTTTACCCCCTCAAAATCCGACCTCATTTCTGCAATCAACTTAGCATCATTCTCTGTAAATGCTCTTAAGCGAATTCTTTTACTTTTATACATACTCTTTATATTAACTTAATATTAAAATATTTTCTCTCTCTAAATTTTAATTCTATTTTTCAAATCTATCAAAAAAATATTATAATTTTTAATTGCATTTGATATTATGTCACTACTTAAAATAACCTCACCATATCGATCTAAACTATTTTTAATTTCCGGTATTTTATCTCCAACTTTTAGATGAAAAGAAAAATGCTCTAACTTCCATTTCTTTTTAGGCTCATCTGGAAAATTAAGCTGGTTTACTACCCCATCTCCAAAGTTCAAAAAACGCACGATGGCACTTTTATTTAATGATTCTTTCAATACTGGTGCTTCTCCTATAGCTATTTTTATTAACTCTTGCTCAATATTTATACCTGTTGATAACTTTACTAAATGAGATGTAATAAAATCGCCTCCTAGTCTCGGGCTACTTTCAATTACAAAGATACCTTTTTTTCCTATTTTCAATTCTGTATGAGAGGCACAATTATTAAAACCTAAAGATTTTGCAATTTTTAATATAATTAATTCAATTTGCTCTTTATATTCTTCGCTAATATTTGCAGGTTGATTATGTCCTAGTTCAACATTATAAGGTATAGAAGTTGTGATTTTTTCAGTGTATTGAATTACAAATGATTTCCCTCCAAAATGAAGGCTTTCGATACTATATTCATTTCCTTCAATATATTCCTCTACCAAAATACTTTCTTGCTTAGTAAAAGACTTAGTCTCTTTTAAACCTTTTTCAGCAGCAACCTTATTCTCACAATAAATTACTCCTCTGCTACCTGAGTTATCTACTGGTTTTAATATAATTGGATAATTAAATTTTTCTATTTCTTTAACTAATTTACCTTTTGCAAAAGGGATTCCTTTTTCTCTGAAAGCATTTTTCATTAAATATTTATCAGTAGAAATTGCAGCACTTTTTACTGATATAAATGGAAGATTTAATGCTTCAGCTATTCTAGCCATCATAACTAAAGGCTTATCTGTTGCTGAAGTAATTACACCTGAAATATTATATTTTTTTGCGATTTCTAATGTTCCCGTATAATCGTCACCGCTTATTACTTTAAAAACATCAACTAACCCATTACATTCAGCATTAGAATCTGGGTCTATACCAATTGTGAACAATCCTAATTTCTTTGCTTGTTCAATTAATGAGCGCTGTAATTTAGCTACACCAAATATTAAAATAGATTTATTCATTTAATGCATTTTCTAACGTCAAAACTATATATTTAACTTCTTCTTTTGTTAAAGAAGCATACATTGGCAAAGTTATTTCATTATCACAAACATACTCTGTAATAGGTAAAACTTTACTATATTCTTTATACACAGAAAATTTATGTATAGGAGGATAATGATTACTTGTTTGAACTCCTTTACTATGTAAATAATCCCGAACAGCGTCACGTTTTTTCAACCGTAGAATCTTTTAATACAATTGGCATTATATAATTCGAAACAAACTCTTTGTTTTTTTCAAAAGGAATAATAACTTGTTCTATATCTTTAAGTGCATCTAGATAAAACTCTCTAACCACTTCACGTTTAATTAAATCAGATTTAAGTTTTTTCATTTGAACAACTCCTATCGATGCTCTAATGTCATCCATCCTAAAATTATACCCTAAATCAACAATATCATACGTCGTCGCGTGTCCTTTTGCTCTCTGATATGACATTGTAGTCATTCCATGAGATCTTAATAATCTACATCGTTTGGCTATTTCTTCGTTATTTGTGATAATCATACCTCCTTCTCCAGTACTTATATTTTTGTTAGAGAAAAAACTAAACGTTCCTATATCCCCAATTGTACCTAACTTATTTCCTTTATACTCTGATAGAGGAGCGTGACATGAATCTTCTATTACTCTTAAATTATGCTTCTTTGCTATTCGCATAATATCATCCATATCAACAGGAAAACCTGCCATATGAACTACAACTATTGCTTTAGTTTTAGGTGTTATAAGCTTTTCTACTTCTACTGGGTTGATATTCATATTATCCAAACCAGTAATATCACAAAAAACAGGAGTTGCTCCAACATAGCGAATACAATTTACTGAAGCTGCAAAAGTTAAAGACGGGCATATAACTTCATCTCCAACACCAATATGATTAGTAATCATAGCTAAATGTAATCCATCAGTACAATTAGAAATACTAATAGCATACTTAACATCAAACATTTCTTTAAAGAGGTTTTCAAGTTCTTCACATTTAGGCCCTGTAGAAATCCATTTAGAACGAATAGTATTTGTTACTGCTTCAATTTCTTCTTCTCCAAAATTTAACTTAAATAGTGGTATATTATATTCCATTTTTTTAATTTTTTAATTTTTTATTAATTTTATATAATATTTTTTCAAAAAATGTTTTTCCATTGATATGTTTTTTGAAGTGGTACTTATCATATTCCAAATTACGTGTCACCTCATTTGGATGTTTTTTCAAAACAAAACTATTATCCGATGGGTAATAAAAATCATTTGAAGAAGCTATAGTATTTGTCCTTGAACTACTTTCTCCTATATTTGAGCATAAGTTGAATTTTGGCACAATAGATAATAAGTTATTTTGAAATCTAAAAAAGACAAATTGATGATCCCACGTATTCTCTGTTTTAGTAGCAATCTTTAAAGACAGTTTTTTAAAAGCTTTTTTAGTATTTTTTTTTTCTTTTTTATCTACAAAGTCCATGCTCGACAAATTAGAATCTATAGCTTTCTGAAGATTTGGTACTTCAACATCGAATTGATCCCAAACTCTTTTCCACGTTGCCCAGCCCCATATGTGTCCATATTTTGAAAAAGTGTAGTCAACATCCATACTTTCAATAGGAGTATAGTTGTTTCCACTTATCATTGCTATTGTATCATCATTTTTATATTTTTCTAATAGCTCTTCTGCAAAAGCAAAAAAAGATGGTACTGGTATTATATCGTCTTCAATCACAATAACTCTATCTTCACTTTCTAGCGCCCATGAAATAGCTTTTGACACACCATATTTACAGCCTACATTTTTTTCTCTTATTAAATATTTTGTTTCACATTCCCAATCAACTTTTTTAGTAATTTCAATTACTTCTTTACACAAATCATCTTCGCCTTCTTTGTCACTTCTTGGACCATCTATTGCTACGTACAATTTTTTTGGCTTTACTTTTCTAATACTTTCAAAGGCTTCTCTTGTCGTATCTGGACGATTAAATGCTATTAATAATACCGGTGATGCTATATTTAAACTCATCTTATTTAACTGTTATTTTGTTTCTAAAAAAAAACAAATATTTTTTAATTTTTTCTTTCTCTTTTGTTTGCATTCCTATTCTCCAAAAAAGAATCACTAGACTGGTCATATAAACCACAGCAATTATAATTAACTTCCATAAGCCGGTTGTAACAATATATAAAAATGGAATTAGCGTTATAATTGATGCAATTAAAATAGGTATTAATATTGGTAATATGGACTCTTTGATAAAAGATAAGGGGCTTAATTCAAATATTTTATATCCAAAATAAAGTCTATTTATAAATATAAATAATGAAATCAAAACTCCAATAATATAAATAGCTACTGGAGAATAATCTAATTTAAAAGCGACATAAGCAAATGGTATATTTAACAGAAATAATATTGTTTCAATAATTTGAAATTCTCTTATATCACCAATAGCTCTTATAGCATCTGTTATTGGAAACGTGAATTTTTCTAACAGCAAAGTAACTATAGATATTTGAAAAAACACGACTGCAAAGTCGGGAACATCTATCAACCAAACTTTCAACAAATAAGAAGCTTCTAAAAAAACAGGTATTGCAAATAGTCCAAATAAAAAAATAGAATATCTAGTGCTAATTCCTGTCATGTATAACATGCCTTTTCGGTCTCCTTCTCCCTCACTTTTTACTAGTCTCGGATTTATTGCTCTTGTCATATTTGTTGAAACCATATTTACAGCTGTGCTCGCTGATCTAGATATTGCTTCTGCTGCATTCAATTTTACTCCAAAGAACATATTTAATAATACCCCCCTCATTTGAGTTACCGCCATAGCTCCTAATGAACCTAATAAATTCCATCCAGTAAATGACGTTATTGATTTCATAATTGTTTTATCAAAATAACGTAATTTTATCTTACATTCTTGATATTTAACTATACTGTACCATTGTTTTATAATTCTTAAAATCACTTGAACAAGTAACATTAAAAAACCATACTTTATCAATAAGTTATTTGTTGAGTATGTTAAATATATAGCTATTCCAAATTTTAGAATATCTCCCAATATATCAACTGCAGACAAAACTAAGAAGTTTTCATGAGCATTCATTACTGCATCGTATGGTACAGATATAATTGTAACTAAAGTAGTAACTACCATAAAACCAAAAACAACCTTTGCTTCAAAAACTTTATGAATTGGAATATTAAACAAATATTTAAAACCTAATAAACCAATTACTATCATAAAAACAACAACAATAAATCCTATCATAAAATGCAGGTACAATGTTGTATTAAAGGTTTTTAATATTCGTTTTTTATCATTTGAGCCAAGACTATGCGCCATATAGCGCATAGAAGTGTTAGACATGCTAGAACTTAGGATACCCAATATGGCTACGACTCCTGCGACAAGCATATAAATACCATAATCAGTTTCGCCAAGTGCTTTTAACACTAATCGTGTTGTCAATAAACCAATAACCAATCCAGTTATCAACCTAAAATATAAAACTCCAGTATTAAATATTACTTTTTTTGCGTTTTTCATCAATATTTTGTACCAAAAATTACATTTTAGAATCTAAATACTTACCAGTTTCTTTATGTTCAAAATTTGGAATCATTTCATTAAATAAGTCTATAATTTGTTCTTTATTCCATTTTTTCACTTTCCTCAACTCATTAATTTTATTCTCAAAAAAGTCTAACTTCTTATTTTCAACTTTAAATACATTCTTAATGATTCCTAAGTTAACAAAACGCTCCATATCTAGGATTTCATTTTCTGTATAAAATTCTTCAAAATCTTTTTCTCCGGTAGTATCACTCGCTGTAAACAAGCAAGGCCATTTACCTTCATTAGGTAATTTATTAATTAGATCTCTCGCTTCTTTTTCATTTTTACATAAAAAAGATTCGTACCCTATACTTTTAAGATATTTAACAGCAATCTCCGAAAAAGAAATTAAATGTAGTGCTTCGTTTAATTTCGGAAAAAAAACATCCCTATTTCCCCCAAGTAAACATGACATTAGACACAATTCTCCTGCTTCTTCCGAAACTACAAAATATCGTTTTATATCATTAGGTGCTACAATTGGTTGTTTTTTTTGAATTCTTTGATTAAACCCATGTAAAAGTGAGCCGTCAGAAAATGCTACATTTGCAAAACGAGCTGTAGAAATGTTAATTTGTTCACTTCTCTTCATCAAAAACATTTCCATAATTCGTTTAGATGCACCCATCATATTTACAGGATTAGCTGCTTTATCTGTAGAAACACAAAAATATTTCTTTACACCTTTTTTAATGGATTGCTGTATTGTTTTATCGGTATTAAATATATTAACATCAATCATTCTCATTAATGTATATGGATCCTTTTCACTTCTTACATGTTTCAATGCTGATAAATTTAAAACATAATCATATACTCCATCTTGCTCAATAAATGCATCATATTCTAATGAACTAATATCTAAAGCAAATGTTTGAAAATCACCTTGGATATACCCTAAAGAACTTCTAATATCTCGAACTAATTCAACCATGTTATTTTCAGAAATATCGACTACATGTAGTTTTTTGGGATCTCTTTTAAATATTTCTTTTGTGACAGCTTGTCCTATTGATCCTGCTCCTCCAATAACTAGAAAACGAGAGTTCCTTACAATATCACTAAGTTCATTTTTGTGTTTAACTATGTCCTCCGAAAAAAGTTTATTTTGGCGTCCTATTATATTTAAAACATTCATAATTTAATTCATTCTTAAGTTTACAATAAATTATTTATCTAAAGATTATAATACTATTTGTTCAAAATATTTAATTGTCTTCTCTAACCCATCTTTAAGATCTACTTCTGGCTTCCATCCATTTAATTTTTCGTAAGCTAAAGAAATGTTTGGTTGCCTTTGCATTGGATCATCTTGAGGTAAAGGTTGATAAACAATTTTAGATTTCGATTTAGTTAATTTCAATATGTTTTCAGCTAATTCAAGCATTGTAAACTCATTTGGATTTCCAAGATTAACTGGGCCGGAAAATGAATCATCTGAATTCATCATTCTTATCATTCCTTCAACTAAATCATCAACATACTGAAAGCTCCTAGTTTGTTTTCCATTACCGTAAATAGTAATGTTTTCTCCTTTTAATGCTTGCACTATAAAATTTGAAACAACTCTACCATCATAAGGGTTCATCCTTGTACCATACGTGTTAAATATTCTAATAATTTTTATTTTTACGTCATTTTGATCTTTATAATTGACAAATAAAGATTCTGCACATCTCTTACCCTCATCATAACAAGACCTTAGTCCTATAGGATTTACATTACCCCAGTAATCTTCAGTTTGTGGATGAACTTCAGGATCACCATAAACTTCACTTGTAGAAGCTTGTAATATTTTAGCATTTACTCTCTTTGCTAATCCAAGCATATTTAAAGCTCCTAAAACTGATGTTTTTATTGTTTTTATAGGGTTATATTGATAATGAGGTGGTGAAGCTGGGCAAGCTAAATTGTATATCTGATCTACTTCCGCATAAAAGGGTTCTGTAACATCATGTCGGATTAATTCAAAAAGTGGATTATCCAATAGATGGATTACATTTTTTTTATTCCCTGTAAAATAATTATCTAAACAAATAACTTCATTTCCTTCTTTTAATAACCTTTCACATAAATGAGAACCTAAAAATCCTGCTCCTCCTGTAACTAAAATTTTTTTCATGTATATAATTTATTTACCTATTGTATATAATTTAAAACCTATCTCTTCTAACTCTTCTTTGACTAAAACATCTCTTCCGTCAAAAATAAAAGCAGGTTTTTCCATCTCATCATAAATTTTTTTCCAATCGTAATCTTTAAATTCATCCCATTCAGTTAATACAGCTATAGCATGCGCTCCTTTTAAAGCTAAATAGGGTGTTTTAGAACTTGATATTAATTCTTTATTTTCTTTATTTGTTCTTGTTCCTAGGTAATCTAAATCAGATAAAATTTGTTGATAATTAACTTTAGGATCAAAAACTTGAATTTTGGCTTGTTCTTCTAAAAGTTTATCGGCTACATAGATTGCTGCAGACTCTCTAGTATCATTAGTATCTTTCTTAAAAGCCCATCCTAAAAAAGCAATTTTCTTTCCAGAAACAGTATTAAATAGTGTTTTTACAATTTTTTTTACAAAGCGCTCTTTTTGATGATTATTCATTTCAATAACTTGACTCCAATAAGCTCCCACTTTTTCCAAACCAAATGATTTAGCCAAGTATACTAAATTTAGTATATCTTTCTGAAAACAAGACCCCCCAAAACCCACTGATGCTTTTAAAAACTTACCTCCAATTCTACTATCCGTTCCAATTGCATTAGCAACTTCATCAACATCTGCTCCAGTTGCTTCACATAATTCTGAAATTGAATTAATTGATGAAATTCGTTGCGCTAAAAAAGCATTTGCAGTTAATTTAGACAATTCTGAAGACCATAAATTTGTTTTCAAAATTTTCTCAGATGAAACCCAATTTTCATAAATTTTTACCAAACAATTAATTGCATATTCATTCTCTCCACCTATTAAAATTCGATCAGGCTTCAATAAATCATTAACTGCTGTACCTTCAGCTAAAAACTCAGGGTTTGATAATACATCAAATCTAACACTAGCTCCATTACTTTGAAATATACTTTTAATGGCTTCTGCTGTTCTTACTGGTAATGTAGATTTTTCTACTACTATTTTATCATTCTTAGCTACTTGGGCTATTTGGCGGGCACATAATTCAACATACTTCAAATCGGAAGCCATTCCTTTCCCTTCTCCATATGTTTTTGTTGGTGTATTAACTGAAATAAAAATCATTTCAGCTTCATCAATAGCTTTATCAACCTCAGTTGAAAAAAACAAATTTCGCCCCTAGTTTCTTTAATTACTTCCTTTAAGCCTGGCTCATAAATTGGTAAATTATTTAAATCAGAATCATTCCAAGCTGAAATACGTTCCTTATTTAAATCTACAACAGTAACTTTTATTTCTGGATTTTTTAATGCAATAACTGACATAGTAGGTCCCCCTACGTACCCAGCTCCAATACAACAAATATTTTTTATCTTCATACTCTCTCTTATTACAAAATAAATTTATAACATATAATTTTTAAAACTATAAACCAACTTGTACTACAAAGTTAATTCACTAATATTCAAACATCATAAAGAAAAAAAACTGATTAAAATTTACTTACTCTTCAAATAATCAGTGATAACTTCATTCCTTTTAACCTTAAATCTTAATTGTTAACTAAAATAGAATTCTTAACTATTAAAAATGATATAACTAAACCTACAATAGCTGCTCTCATTTTTTTGTTACACAAAGGGATGTTTTAATCCTTTTGTTGTTAAATCAATATTTCTAATATTATATACAATTTCTACAGAAGGCCTAGCATCTGATAAACCAAACCCATTTCCTATTAAAATTTCTTGATAACTTTTAGTATGTAATTCTGTAAAACCTCCACTAAATTCAACTTCATCTCCATCAACAGTTATTGATCTATAAGTTCTCTGTCCTTTCTCTTTAACTTCTTTTGGTAATGAATCTTCATTAATTGACAAAAACCATCGCACCCTAGCTTTTTTAAATTCTAAATATCCTGCCGATTTATCTTTTTCTCTAAGATGTACAATACTTTCTTGTACATCACCAAAAACCCAAGATAACATATCATAAAAATGAATTCCTATGTTTGTAGCAACACCACCCGACTTACTTTTATCTCCTTTCCATGAAACATCATACCAATTTCCTCGAGAAGTTATATATGTTAAATCGATATCATACTTCCCTTTCTTATTCTCGTCTTCCTTATTTACTTTTTCTTTTAAAGCTACAATACTTGGGTGTAGTCGTAACTGAAGAATTGTATTTATTTTTTTCCCTGATTCTTTTTCGATCGCTTCAAGCGCATCTACATTCCATGGGTTTAACACTAAAGGCTTTTCACAAATAGCATCTGCTCCTCTTCGAAGCGCCATTCGTATGTGTGAATCATGCAAATAATTTGGCGTACAAATACTTACATAATCTAATGAAATATTTTGTTGACGTTTTATCTTTTCTATATGGCGATCAAAACGTTCAAATTCCACGAAAAAATCTACATTAGGAAAATAACTATCCATCACACCTACACTATCAAATTTGTCTAAGGCAGCAATTAAATTATTGTCCGTTTCCTTAATCGCTTTTAAATGACGTGGAGCTATATAACCTGCTGCTCCTATAAGTGCAAAATTCTTCTTCACTATAAATTTTTATCTCTTATTGTATCAGAAAGTATATTCTTAACATCGTATACAACAGATTTCTCTTTCTTTATCAACGAAAAATCTAGTTCTTTAAATTCATTATGAGCAACAGTTAATACTATTGCATCAAATTTATCTGACGGCAATTCTTTCAAAGAAACCAATCCATATTCATAAACTACTTCTTCTTCATTTGCCCATGGATCATATATTACGACATTAGTACCGTATGCTTTTAAAGCTGATACTACATCTACAACTTTCGTATTACGCACATCAGGGCAATTTTCTTTAAAAGTTATCCCTAACACTAATACTTTAGCGTCTTTTATTCTTACATCTTTATTTATCATTAGTTTAACAACCTCAGATGCCACATAATCCCCCATACTATCATTCAAGCGTCTTCCCGCTAAAATTATTTCTGGGTGATATCCATATTCTTGGGCTTTCTGAGCTAAATAATAAGGGTCAACACCAATACAATGCCCCCCTACTAAACCAGGTTTAAATGGTAAAAAGTTCCATTTCGTCCCTGCTGCTGCTAAAACATCATGCGTGTTAATATCCATTAAACCAAAAATCTTAGCTAATTCGTTCACAAAAGCAATATTAATATCTCTTTGTGAATTCTCTATTACCTTTGCTGCTTCCGCTACTTTTATTGTAGGAGCTAAATGAGTTCCAGCTGTTATAACTGATTTATATAATTCATCTACTTTCTGCCCTATTTCTGGAGTTGATCCAGAAGTAACTTTCAATATCTTCTCAACAGTATGCTCTTTATCTCCTGGATTAATTCTTTCGGGTGAATATCCTCCATAAAAATCCTTATTAAAAACTAATCCTGAAACCTTTTCTAACACTGGAATACATTCCTCTTCAGTAGCACCAGGATACACCGTTGATTCATAAACAACTATATCTCCCTCCTTTAATACCTCTCCTACCGTTTCACTTGCCTTTACTAAAGGAGTTAAAACTGGTCTGTTATTTTTATCAACAGGTGTTGGAACTGTAATTATATAATAATTACAATCCTTTATATCATCCAAAGAAGTTGTACAAAATAATCCTTTTTCGATTGATAACTCACTAATTAATACAGACTGTAATACTTTATCAGAAACTTCTAATGTGGCATCAGTCCCTGACATTAATTCATCTACTCGTTCTTTATTTATATCAAAACCTACAACTGAGTATTTTGTTGCAAACAGTCTTGCTAATGGCAAGCCAACATACCCTAATCCAATTATTGCTATTTTTGGTTCTTTCATTTTTTATAAATTTTCCCAATACCACTTTACAGCTTCTTTAAGTCCTTCTTGCAAAGAAAACTGAGGGCTATAATTTAATAAATCTTTTGCTTTCTTTACACTTGCATGTGAATGAGGTATATCTCCTGCTCTATTTGGACCGTGTTTTATTTCTATTTTTGATATCGATTCATTAAACTCAGAAAGATATTCTTTTAAATATCCAACTAAATCATTTAACGTATTTCGGTCACCAAAAGCAACATTATAAACTGTATTCACAGCTTCTTTCTTACTAGCTACTAAACTTAACAAATTTGCTTGAATTACATTATCTATATATGTAAAGTCTCTAGAGTATGTTCCATCTCCATTTATCACTGGAGATTCACCAGTCATTAACTGACTAACAAACTTAGGTATTACAGCGGCATAAGCTCCATTAGGATCTTGTTTTCTTCCAAAAACATTAAAGTAACGCAACCCTATTGTTTCTAACCCATAAGTTGATGAAAAAATATTTGCATATAATTCATTTACGTATTTAGTAATTGCGTAAGGAGACAAAGGTTTACCTATAACATCTTCTACTTTAGGCATTGATTCAGAATCACCATAAGTAGATGAACTTGCTGCATACACAAAACGCTTCACTCCTGCATCTCTTGATGCCACCAACATATTCAAAAACCCTCCAACATTTACATCATTTGAGGTAATTGGATCTTTTATAGAACGAGGAACCGAACCTAATGCAGCTTGATGTAAAACATAATCAACTTTATCTACAGCTTTTTTACAATTATCTAAATTACGAATATCTCCTTCAATCAACTTAAAATTAGAATCAGGTATTAAAGCTTCAATATTCACTAATTTACCAGTAGCAAAATTATCCAGACAAACTACTTGGTTGTTTTTTTTCAACAATTCATTACAAAGGTTAGAACCAATAAATCCTGCTCCACCTGTAACTAATATTTTCTTTCCAGAAAGGTTTATATCCATAATTTTTAAAGAAAAATTAACACTCTTTTTCAGCCAACGAATATACTAAAATCTACATTAACTAAATATTATTAAAAAAAAATCCTCTTCAAAAAAAATGAAGAGGATTTTTTACTGTGGGCGCGAAGGGATTCGAACCCCTGACCCCTTGGGTGTAAACCAAGTGCTCTGAACCAACTGAGCTACGCGCCCGTATTGCAATTAACTATTCAAGGTTGTGGGCGCGAAGGGATTCGAACCCCTGACCCCTTGGGTGTAAACCAAGTGCTCTGAACCAACTGAGCTACGCGCCCTTGCTTGTTAATTGCGGGTGCAAATATATAACTGTTTTTTAAAACTACCAACAGTTTTTTTAGTTTTTTTTCATAAAATTTCTGCAACAACAAATGTACTCCCTCCAATATACCCTACATCACTTTTCCCCATCCTTAGCATCATCTCCTTAACCGCTTCTTTTACAGACAAAAAAGATTCACCATTCAAATTATAACCTTTAGCTTTTTCTTTTAATTCAATTTCCGACAATCCTCTTGGAATATTTGGTTTACAAAAATAATATTTTGCGTTTTTTGGAAACATCGGCAATATCTCTTCTAAATTTTTATCAGATACAACTCCTAAAACAATATGTATTTTTTCAAATTTTTCTTTTTTAAGTTGATTTAATACATAAAATAATCCTTCTTTATTATGAGCAGTATCACAAATTACCCTAGGAGACTCCTGTAATATTTGCCATCTCCCTTTTAAATTTGTGTTTTTTACTACACTCAACAGACCATTTATTATATTTTCTTCTGTCACAGAAAAATTCTTCAACTGTTTTATCACCTCAACAGCTGTTTTTGTATTCTTTGCTTGATAATCTCCTAATAGATCTGTTTTATACTTACTTTTTATATCGGATGCAAATATTATTTCTGAGTTACATTCTTTAGCTTTGTCAATAAAAGTAGTAGTTGTTTCTTTTTGACGTTCTCCAATTACAACTGGAACATTTCTTTTTATTATCCCTGCTTTTTCAAAAGCTATTTCTGACATAGTTTCTCCCAAAAACTGCGTATGATCCAAACCTATATTGGTAATCACTGACACTTCAGGGGTTATTACATTTGTTGAATCTAATCTTCCTCCTAAACCTACTTCTATTACTGCAACATCAACTTTTTCTTTTTTAAAAATATCAAAAGCCAACCCAACTGTCATTTCAAAAAACGATAACCTTTGGCTTTCCAAAAATGTTTTATTTTCTGAAATAAAATTTACAACTGTATCTTTAGAAATTTCTTCACCATTAACTCTAATTCGTTCTGTGAAATTTTTTAAATGAGGAGAAGTATATAATCCTACCTTATATCCGGCTTCCTGTAATATTGATGCCAACATATGACTTGTTGACCCTTTCCCATTCGTACCTCCTACATGTATCGTTTTAAACTCCCTATAAGGATAATTCAAATGATTTGAGAATGCTTTTATATTCGTTAAATCTTTTTTAAACGCTGTTTTACCTTCCTTTTGATACATAGGTAACTGCGCAAACATCCAACTTAAAGTTTCTTGGTAGTTCATTAGCTATAATTGAATCATCTAAATGAAATATTTAGACTAAAATATTAAGTTACTTCGATTATATTTATAAAATTATTGAGATAAGGAAAACTTATATACAATAGTTCCTTTTTGTTTAGTTGGTGCATTACTATCAGGGTTCCACTTTGTTCTTAAAGCTGCCTCTTTTGCAGGTTTCAATAAACAAGGAGCTGTATTTGTTGATCCCTTTACCCCGGCTATAGCTTTTATCACTTTACCGTTTTTATCTACTTCTATACTTACAACTACCACTCCCTCTTCCTGGCAGTCGGGCTTTTTAATTGGTTTAGAAACGGCTTTTCTTCCAGCTAAATTATAGTTCCCTCCAGAACCACTTCCTGAATTACCATAATATTTAGAGGAATTCGGATCTCCATCTTTATTCCCTTTAACACCTTGCTTTGAATCATCTCCCTCACCTGTATTTGCTCCATCTTTTGATGTACCATTTAGCAAACTATTCAATGCATCCTTTGTAGCTTTTGAAGGCTTAGGTTTTGGTTTTTCTTTAGGCTTAACTTCTTTAGGTACTTCTTTTACTTTTTCTTTTTTTTCTTTACTTTTTTCTACTACTGGAACATCTTTAGCAGTATCATCTGTAATTACTTCCTCTTTAATTGTTTCTGAAGGAGTTTCTTCAACCTTCTCTTCAACAACTTCTTCAACTTTTTCAGATACTGACTGTTTTTTAGTTTTTTCAACAGGTTCTCCACTTCCTACATTAGAATTACCAAAATTAATAGCTAATCCGTACTCTATTGGTGGATCAAGATATTTCATTCCATAATTAAAAATCCCAAACAACAATAATAACAGTATAACTGCTGTTATTACTGCTGACTTTTTCTTATGTTTTGTATCTAATATCGACATATTTATTTGCCTTTTACAGCTAAAATCATTTTTAATTTATTCTTATTCGCTATATCAATAACCTTCATTACATTTTTGTAAGGAACATTCTTATCTCCTCTAATAACTACTGTTTTCTTTTTATCCCCTCCTACTTTAGACAAAATCTCTCTTTCTAAGTTAGCAACATTCACTTTAGATTTATCAATATAGAAAGCCGAGTTCTTAGTTATGGTTACTGCAATAGAAGTATTGTTTTCAGTTTTACCACCTGCCTTAGGCAATAAAACATCAATTGCACTTACTGTAACCAACGTTGAAGTAAGCATAAAAAATATTAACAACAAAAAAACAATATCAGTCATTGACGACATGTTAAAACTTGGATCTACTTTATTTCTTCCTCTTAAGTTCATTATACAGGCTCATTTAAAAGATCTAAAAACTCTACCGATTTAGCTTCCATTTGATAAACTACCTTATCTGTTCTAACTACCAAATGATTGTATGAAATATAAGCTATAATCCCCACAATTAAACCTGCTACAGTTGTTGTCATGGCTGTATATAACCCATCAGACAACATTTTTATATCTATTTGACCTCCTGCATTCGCTATTTCATGAATTGCAACTATCATTCCAATTACTGTTCCTAAAAAACCTATCATTGGTGCGGCTCCTGCAATTGTAGCCAACACACTAACATTTTTCTCTAATTGATACACTTCTAATTTCCCGGCATTTTCAATAGCTTTATTTATATCTTCTAATGGTTTACCAATTCTTGATATCCCTTTACCAATCAATCTAGCGGTAGGTGTATTTGTATTTGTACATAATGCCTTTGCACTTTCCAATTTCCCTCCAGTAATATGATCTTTAATTTGATTCATAAAGTTTTTATCCACATTAGAAGCAGCTTTTATAGCAAAAAAACGTTCAAAATAAATATATAATGCTACAGCTAAAAGCACAAATAATAAAGCTATAATAATTTGACCACCTGGTCCTCCATCCATAATCAACTTATAGATAGATAATGTTTTTTCTTGTGTTGCTTCTTCTAGCAATTCTGTTTTTTCTTGAAAATATGCTAACATTAAAATAATTTTAAGTTTTAATTACTAACGATTGAGTTCTTTTTAAATTGTTTAAAAAAATCCTGAATTGTTCAATTCAGGATTTATAAATATAAAATAAATATCTTTTAAAAGTTTAAGACAATAGTAATTTTACCATTAAATATCCTAAACCTCCTAAAACTATTGTGTATGGTAATGCCATTTTTACCATTTTTCCATAAGAAAGGTTAATTAAAGGCGCTAATGACGATGTTAACAAAAATAAGAATGCAGCTTGCCCATTTGGTGTTGCTACACTAGGTAAATTAGTACCCGTATTAATTGCTATTGCTAGCTTCTCAAAATGTTCTCTATCAATTATCCCACTTTTAAATGCACTTTCAACTTCTCCAATATAAACAGTTGCAACAAACACATTATCACTAATTGCAGATAAAAAACCATTGGCTACATAAAACAAACCTGGTTGTGATGCCGGATCCTGATCTAAAGCCCATTGTATAATAGGACTAAATAGATGTTGATCGTGAATCATTGCTACTATTACAAAAAATACAACTAATAATCCTGTAAAAGGTAAAGCTTCTTCAAAAGCATGTCCTAATTGATGCTCGTCAATTATCCCCATGAAAGCTGTTTGAACGATTATTAAAGCTAATCCAATAAAACCAACTGGAGCAACATGTAACGCTAATCCTGCAATTAATAATATCGCAGATACCCCTTGAATTATTAATCCATATTTTTGTTTATCAGTTCGTTTTTTATCTTCTTCAATCGTATAACTCTCAATAATTTCAGCGGCTACTGTTGGTAATTTTTCACCAAAGCCAAACCAACCTGTTGTTTCTAAAACTACAGTAGTAAGTAAACCCGCAAATAAAACCGGTATAGTTATCGGAGCCATCTTTAAAAAGAATTCAATAAAATCCCACCCAACTCTTTCTCCTATTAAAAGATTTTGTGGTTCACCAACCAAAGTACATACACCTCCTAAAGCTGTACCTACAACTCCATGCATTATTAAACTTCTTAAAAAACTACGGAATTGCTCTAATGTTTCTCCACTCAATTCTTTTCTATCTAAAATACCATCATGGTCATAATCAGATGAACTAGAATGAATTTTATGATAAACTCCATAAAAACCTACCGCTACACTAATTAAAACAGCGGTTACTGTAAGTGCATCTAAAAATGCTGAAAGTACTGCTGATAAAAAAACAAAAAGTAATGACAATACTACTTTAGATTTTATTTTGGTAAAAACCTTACTAAAAATATACATTAATAAAGGCTTCATAAAATAAATACCTGCTACCATAAACACTAAAAGCAAAACAACCTCTAGATTTTGATCTACTTCGTGATATGCATTTTTAGGTGTGGTTAATCCTAAGGCTATTGCCTCTATTGCTAACAACCCTCCTGATTGGAGAGGATAACATTTTAAAGCCATTGCAAGAGTAAATATAAATTCCCCTATAAAAAGCCAAGCTGTTATTGTTTTTCCTAAAACGAAAAAAGAAATTATATTAAAGATTAAAAAACCAATCATGGTCATTTTAAACCACCTAGGACTGTTCCCTAAAAAATATTTAAACATAGTATCTATTTAATTTGTAGCCTTTACACTAACTCTTTTAAAGCTATTTCAAAAGCCGTTTCACTTATTTTTGTTTTTGATGCACTTTTTGCAAAAGTTCTTTGCAATGCTTTTCTTATTGTATTAGATGTGTCTTCAAAAATTGCTTCATCACTCATTTCAACTCTACGCTCCATGAAATAAGCAAACACTCTTGCCATTCCACAATTAGAAATAAAATCTGGAATTAAACTTACTTTTTTATCAGTATCTTCCATTATAGATCCGAAGAAAATTTCTTTATCGGCGAAAGGAACATTTGCTCCACAAGAAATAACCTCTAAACCAGTTTCTATCATCTGATTTATTTGTTCTTGTTTAACTAATCTAGATGCAGCACATGGTGCAAATATTTCACATGGTAAATTCCAGATACGAGCGTTCATTTCTTCAAAAGGAATCATGTTTTCAGCTACCAATGTATTTCCGTCTTTATTTAAAAACAGATCTCTTATTTCTTCAGAAGAAAAACCTTCTTCATTAATAACTCCTCCAACTCTATCAATAATACCTACAACTTTAGCTCCCATTTGAGCTAAATAGTATGCAGCAGCAGAACCTACATTCCCAAAACCTTGAACAATAGCTCTTTTACCTTCAACATTACCTCCATATATATCATAGTAATGACGTACAGCTTCAGCAACCCCATATCCTGTAATCATATCTGCCACAGTATATTTTCTAGTTACACTTGGTGATAAACTCTCGTCTTCTAATACTTTTATCACTCCATGTCTTAACTGCCCAATTCTATTTATTTTATCAGCCTCAGTTGGTTTAAAATGCCCATTAAAAACTCCTTCTTGTGGGTGCCAAACACCACTGTCTTCAGTAATAGGAATTACTTCATGAATTTCATCTACATTCAAATCACCTCCGGTTCCATAATAATTTTTCAACAATGGAGCTACAGCTTTATACCAACGCTCTAAAACACCTTTTTTACGAGGATCATGCGGATCAAAATTAATTCCAGATTTAGCACCTCCAATTGCAGGTCCAGATACTGTAAACTTTACTTCCATTGTTTTAGCAAGTGACATTACCTCGTACTTGTCTAATCCTTTACGCATTCTAGTACCACCACCAGCAGCACCTCCTCTTAATGAGTTTATAACTGTCCAACCTTCTGCTTCAGTTTCTGAATCTTTCCAATTAAAAACTATCTCTGGTTGCTTTTCTTCGTATTTTTTTAATAATTCTTTCATCTTATATAAATTTATGTTCAACTATATGTTCTTTCTCTTAATTCGTTAAAACTTGTTATTCTAAAAAATTTACCCCAATGGGGAGTTAAAGTTGATCCATTTTTATATACTATTAATTATTACTAACGTACAAACTTACTGTAAAAATATGATTGCTCAAACTGTTAAAAGTTAATTATTTGGATAAAAAATTTCACCAGAAGAATGGTCTTTTGCTGCCCCAGTTACTGATGCTAAACAATTAACCTGATTTTCAACACGTAACAATCCTAAAAAAGCAAAAATTAAAGCTTCCTTATAATCTACAAGTTCTTTTTTAGGTAAAACTACTCTTTGATTTGTGTAGAATTTTATTTGTTCTATTAAAAATGCATTAAAAACACCTCCTCCAGTAAATAAAGTTCTGGAAGATTCTTTTATTATTGAACCAATTTGTATAGCTACATGCTCAATAAAAGTTCTTAATATAGATGGAATATCTTTTTCATTTTTATCAATTAGAGGATAAATAAACTCTTTAACCCATTCCAATCCTAATGATTTTGGAGATACTGCCTTATAAAACGACAAATTATTTAACGCTTCTAATAATTCTTTATTTATTAATCCTTTAGATGCTAAATGACCACCATCATCATATTCTAAACCAATTTTTCTTGTATAATAATTAAGTACAATATTAACTGGACAAATATCAAAAGCTAATCGTTCATTACCTTTCTCAAATGAAACATTTGCAAAACCACCTAGATTTACACAATACTCATAATTTGAAAATAATAACTTGTCACCTATTGGAACCAAAGGAGCTCCTTGCCCTCCATATTCTACATCTTGACTTCTAAAATCGCATATAACTTTTTGTTGAGTAACATTAGCTATTATTTGTCCATTGCCTATTTGTAAAGTAAATCCTTTATCAGGTTGATGTAAAATAGTATGTCCATGCGATGCAATAAAATCAATTTTCTCAATGCCTTTTTCTTGTATAAATTTTTTAATAACCTTTCCTAAAAAATTACCATATAACACATCTAGTTCAATTAATTTTTCTTTTGAAAAAGAAATAGCTTCTTCTAACCGTTTTCTCCAAATTTTAGAATAAGAAATGGTTTCAGAAAACAAAATTTCAAACTCCTGAAAATTAGACTTCTTAAACTCAACATAAACCAAATCTATTCCATCTAAAGAAGTTCCTGACATCAAACCAATAATCCTATAAGAGTCTTCTAACATATTCAGTAAAAATATAAAAATTCATTGAATATTTCACATTAAAAAAGTATCTTTGGAAACATTTTTTACGAATTTAATAAACATTAATAGGTAATGGATTTTAATCTTACAGAAGAGCATTTAATGATTCGTGATGCTGCACGCGATTTTGCACAGAACGAATTATTACCAGGAGTAATTGAAAGAGACGAGAAACAAGAATTTCCAAACGAACTAGTTCGTAAAATGGGAGAACTAGGTTTTATGGGGATTATGGTAGATCCTAAATATGGAGGAAGTGGAATGGATAGCGTTTCTTACGTATTGATTATGGAAGAGTTATCTAAAATTGATGCTTCTGCATCTGTAATGGTATCGGTAAATAACTCATTAGTTTGTTACGGTTTGGAGGCTTACGGTAATGAAGAGCAAAAACAAAAATACTTAACAAAATTAGCTACTGGTGAACAAATTGGTGCTTTTTGTTTAAGTGAACCTGAAGCTGGTAGTGATGCTACTTCACAAGCAACTACTGCCGAAGATAAAGGTGATCACTATTTATTAAATGGTACAAAAAACTGGATAACTAACGGTGGTCGTGCTGACGTTTTTTTAGTGATAGCGCAAACAGATCGTAGTAAAAAACATAGAGGTATTAACGCTTTTATTGTTGAAAAAGGTATGGAAGGTTTTCATATTGGTCCAAAAGAAGATAAATTAGGAATTCGTGGTTCTGATACTCATACACTACAGTTTAATGACGTAAAAGTTCCAAAAGAAAACAGAATAGGAGAAGATGGTTTTGGTTTTAAATTTGCCATGAAAACTTTATCTGGTGGTCGTATTGGTATTGCTGCTCAAGCATTAGGAATAGCATCTGGAGGTTATGAATTAGCTTTAAAATACTCTAAAGAGCGTAAAGCTTTTGGCACTGAAATATGTAATCATCAAGCTATCGCTTTTAAATTAGCTGATATGTATACAGAAATCTCAGCTGCACGTCATCTTGTAATGAAAGCTGCTTGTGATAAAGATGCTGGTATAAACTATGATCAATCTGGTGCAATGGCTAAGTTATATGCTTCTAAAGTTGCAATGGAACAAACTGTTGAGGCTGTTCAAATACACGGAGGTAATGGTTTTGTAAAAGAATATCATGTTGAGCGTTTAATGCGTGATGCGAAAATTACTCAAATTTATGAAGGTACTTCTGAAATTCAAAAAATTGTAATTTCTAGAAGCTTAATTAAAGGGTAAATTAATTAAAAATATTATCATTAAAAAGTCCGTCGTTATCGATGGACTTTTTTATTTTTATACTATGACTGAGGATATATTAAAAAAATTAGAAAACCCTGTATGGTATTCTTTATGTGAAGCACATAGTAAATTTACTGTTGACTACAATGGTGTTAAATTTTACGACCCAGATGTTTGCCCGTTTGGAGCTTTTACTAATTTAAATGAAACTAAAAACGCAATAGAAAAATACGCTAACTTAACTTCTAGTTTATTTGTTGTTGGTCAAGAACCGAATAATAGTTCTAACACTAAATTAAATAGAATTGTTCCTTGTGATCAAATGATCCTTAAAACACTTAAAGAGCCTAAATACGATTCTGAAATAATAAAACTAACTGAGAAACATATTAATGAACTGTATGATCTAGTTTGGTTGGTAATGCCTGGTTATTATAAAAAAAGAA
This sequence comes from Tenacibaculum sp. MAR_2010_89, assembly GCF_900105985.1. Lineage (NCBI taxonomy): Bacteria > Pseudomonadati > Bacteroidota > Flavobacteriia > Flavobacteriales > Flavobacteriaceae > Tenacibaculum > Tenacibaculum sp. MAR_2010_89. The sequence goes on from NZ_FNUB01000004.1 coordinate 594,506, forward strand.
CTTTTGAAATGGGTGATTATTATGGAATAATTAAAGACAATAAGCTTATTGCTGCTACAGGAGAACGGTTACAATTAAATGATTTTATTGAAATTAGTGCAGTAGTAACACACCCTGATTATACTAGAAAAGGATTCGCTAAACAATTAGTAGCACATACAACGAAGAAAATTATAGAAAAAAACAAAACACCAATATTACATGTTGCCGACATAAATACTGGTGCCATTAAATTATATGAAAGTTTAGGCTATAAGACTATTAGAAAGATAATATGGAGACATTATATTAATGTTTAAATTCAATTTTATGTAAATGTAAACCTGAAGATGGTGCTATCGTTTTTAAAAACTCTATATCACTTTTTGGATTCAATGATTTTTCTATAAATTCTAAATCATAATTTTCTTTACCTAATTCAAATAAAGCTCCCATGATTAATCGAATTTGATTTCTTAAAAAGCCTTCTCCTCTTACAATTAATACGTAACTTGTTTCTGGAAAAAAAGAAGCAGTTAATTCAGTATTTTCTTCAATATTACATTCAATAATCTCTCTTTCAACTTTTGTTTCTTCAGAAGGTTTAGTACAGTATCTTTTATAGTTATGAAACCCTTTAAATAAGTTTGCTCCTTTTTTCATTAATTCAATGTTTAGGTCTACTAATATCCCTGTAAGAAATGGAGCACAATAAGGATGATTTTTCTCTCCAAAAGAAAAATAATATCGATATTCTTTAACTTTACTATGTTGAATAATATTAAACGACTCGTCTAATATTGGTTCAATTGATAGTGCTCTAATGTCCGATGGTGAATTTTTATTAAAACTTTTAATAAATTCATCTTCTTCAAGTTTTTTATCAATAAATAGCTGGAAATGGTAATCAGTAGCCGATACTTTTGCATCGGTTCTTCCTACTCCAACAGATTTATTTCTAACCCCTTTACAAACAAATTTTAATGTTTTGTCAATTGCCCAATGTACTGTTTTTAAATTTGGCTGCTTTTGCCAACCATGAAAACGAAAACCAAGGTATTGAACATTTATTAAATATGAGCACGTGTAATTCATAGTTTACAAATCTACATCAAACACACCCAAATATAAAATTACATTTTTATCACAAAAAACATTAAAAAACAAATAATAACACATTAAAAAGATCAAAAACAAAAATAAAAATAAACAAAAACTTACAAATTAGTGTTTTTATTGATAATAATTCATTTTTATGATATTCGTGATTTTTCTACTCTTTTTTGAGTAGTCTGAATTTTAAAACACTTCTAAACACCACTATTTAATATATTGTTATTTAAAAGGGTGTTTTTTTAATTCATCCCTTAATCATGAAAACGTTTTCGCTAAACACAACCCCACTAACCATTTGTTTTTTAAGTAGTTTTATTAGAGATTTGTAGAGTAACGAACTAATATTTTAATACTCTGAAAACATATTTAACACATATACCATACATCTATTTAAAAAATATTAAGCATAATTTTTTTTATTTTTTATCACAAAAACCATTATTTAAAAACGTATGCTTTATTAAATATTTAGAAAGAAAGAGGACTTTCTTTTTTAGCCATTATAACAATATTGATAAACAATCTAAGTTTATCCAAGCTTCTGTTAAATTTCGGAATAAATATACCATCGTAGAGTAATTAACTAACCTTGAGTTAGTGTCTAGTAAATTTTAAAATTACATCATTAATGTTTAGTCTTTTATACTAAGCAAGCAACAAGTATTGACTATTAACAACCTAAATAATCATTATTTAATGAAAAAAATAGAAGCCATAATTCGAAAATCAAAATTCCATCAAGTTAAAGAAGCTTTACATAACATTGGTGTTAACTTTTTCTCTTATTGGGATGTAACTGGACTAGGAAATGAAAAAGAAGGTCACGTTTATAGAGGTGTCTCTTTTAGCACTAGCGACATTCAAAGAAGATATTTATCAATTGTAGTTAATGATGAATTTAAAGAACCCGCAATACAAGCAATTTTATCAGCTGCTGCATCTGGTGAAGTTGGAGATGGTAAAATATTTGTTTCTAGCATTGAAGAAAGCTACCGCATACGAACTGGTGAAAAAGGAAATAACACTTTAAATTAAAAAATAAAACATGGATATACTTACTGTAAATAATTTATGGATGATGATTTGTACTGCCCTTGTTTTTATTATGCACTTAGGCTTTACTTTTTTAGAAATTGGACTTACCAGACAAAAAAACACTCTGAATATTTTATTTAAAAATATTTTTATAATTACCGTAGGCTTACTTTTATATTTTTTAATTGGATTCAATTTAATGTATCCAAATTTTGGGGAAGGTTCATTTGGTATCATTGGTTTTTCTGGAGTTGGTTTAACCCCTCCATTAACTAATAATGTGTTAGATTTAACCTACAACAATGGTTTTACTTTTTGGACAGACTTTTTATTTCAAGGGATGTTTGCGGCAACAGCAGCTACCATAGTTTCTGGAGCAGTAGCAGAAAGAATGAAGCTTGGCCCTTTTATTCTTTTCACAGTAATTTATGTTGGATTTGTGTATCCAATAGCTGGATCATGGAAATGGGGCAAAGGCTTTTTAGAAAACTTAGAAACTCCTTTTTATGATTTTGCGGGCTCTACTTTAGTTCACTCAGTTGGAGGATGGGCAGCTATAATTGCTATTTGGTTGTTGGGACCAAGAATTGGAAAATTTAAAAACAATCAATCATTTGCCATTCCTGGTCATAATATTCCTTTAGCTACAGCTGGTGTGTTAATACTTTGGTTTGGATGGTTTGGGTTTAATGGTGGCTCAGTTTTATCAGCAGACCCCACCAAAACATCTTTAACCCTAGTTACAACTTGCTTAGCTGCTGCAAGCGGAGGTGTATTTTCTTTTATTAGTTCTTCAATCATTTATAAAAACTATGATTTAACAATGTTTTTAAATGGAATATTAGGAGGACTTGTTGGAATAACTGCTGGTGCAGATTTAATGTCTCCTACGAATGCTATTATTATTGGAGCAATTGCCGGTATTTTGGTTGTATTAGCTGTTGCTCTTATTGACACTTGTAAGTTAGATGACCCAGTAGGTGCTATTGCTGTTCATCTTTTTTGTGGTATCTGGGGAACTTTAGCGGTTGGTATTTTTGGAGACCTTGCTAGCCTTAATCAATTTGTATCTCAACTTATTGGAGTTATTGCATATGCCTTGTTTTGTATATCCACATCATTTATCATCATTTATACACTTAAAAAAACTATAGGAATAAGAGTTTCAGAAAAGGACGAGCTAAAAGGCTTAGACAAATCAGAACATGGTATTAGTGCTTATCCTGAATTTAGATTAAACGAATAATTAAACTATAAAACCATCAAATAATGAAAGATCAAGGATTATATTTAAATGAATTTGAAAGAGATAATTGTGGAGCTGGTTTTATCTGTAATTTACACGGTAAAAAATCAAATAAAATAATACATAATGCCCTCGAAATACTTGTTAAATTAGAGCATAGAGGTGCCGTTAGTTCTGATGGAAAAACTGGTGATGGAGCAGGTATTCTTATTGATATACCTCATGATTTTTTTAAACGAGTTTGTAATTTTGAAATCCCATCGTATAAAGAATATGCAGTTGGTATGGTTTTTCTTCCTCAAAATAAATATCAATTAAATTTTTGTATTAATATTTTTGAAGAAGAACTTAAAAATCAAGATTTAAGAATTTTAGGATGGAGAGACGTTCCTGTTGATAGCAATTGTATTGGAAACATCGCTGCAAAATCAGAACCTTATACAAAACAAATATTTATTGATAAAAACGCTCAGAGCTTAACAGATTTAGAGTTTAATGCTAAATTATTTGCTGCAAGAAAAATAACTGAACACATAATAGCAAACTCAAAATTATCTGAAGCTAATTATTTTTACGTACCCTCTTTATCAACTACAACTATTATTTATAAAGGATTGTTAATACCTGAAGATATTGGCATTTATTATAAAGATTTACAAGAAGAAGATGTAGTTACTCGTTTAGCGTTAGTACATCAACGATTTTCAACAAATACTTTTCCTTCTTGGGATTTAGCACAACCTTTTCGTTATATGTGTCATAATGGTGAAATCAATACATTAAAAGGAAACGTAAGTAGAATGCGTGCTCGTGAAGAGCTCATGAAAAGCCCATTGTTTAAAAACAACATTAAAAAACTGTTCCCTATAATTCATGAAAACAAATCAGATTCAGCCTCAATGGATATGGTTGTTGAGTTATTATTAATGACAGGGAAAACCCTTCCTGAAGTTCTCATGATGATGGTTCCTGAAGCATGGGAAAAAGACCAAACAATGTCAAATGAAAAGAAGGCTTTTTATGAATATAATTCATGTATCATGGAGCCTTGGGATGGCCCAGCATCCATACCATTTACAGATGGAAATTATATAGGTGCAGTATTAGACAGGAATGGGTTACGCCCATCAAGGTATACAGTTACCAAAGATGGTTTTGTTATTATGGCTTCAGAAATTGGTGTTGTTGAAGTACTTCCTCAAAACGTTGCTAAACATGGAAGACTTGAACCTGGGAAAATATTCTTGGTTGATATGAACGCTGGAAAAATTATAGAAGATAAAGAAGTTAAAGATCAAATAATACACAAGCACCCTTATAAAAAATGGATTAAAGATCACTCGCTTCCTTTAGCAGAAGTTCCTTATACTGAAAACCCTCCAACATATGAAGTAACTGATTACAAAACACGTTTAAAAGCTTTTGGATACACTTTTGAAGACATTTCTACAGTTATTAACCCAATGGCTACAAAATCTAAAGAAGCTATAGGTTCAATGGGAACTGACACCCCTTTAGCTGTACTATCTAATAAATCACAATTGTTATATAACTACTTTAAGCAATTATTTGCTCAAGTAACAAACCCTCCTCTTGATGGCATCCGTGAAGAAATAATCACAGACATTAGTTTAGCAATTGGTGGAGACAGAAACATATTTGATACAATTCCAGAGCAAGCAAAAAAGCTTCGTATTCAAAATCCTGTAATTTCTAATGAAGATCTTGATAAGATTAAAAATATAAAACATCCTGATTTTAAATCTAAATTAATTCCCATATTATATAAACATAAAAGAGGTGTAAATGGCTTAGAAATCGCTTTAGATAACATATTAGACAAAGCTGAAAAAGCAATAGATAAAGGCACAAATATTATAATTTTATCTGATCGCGGAATTACTAATAAAAAAGCCCCAATACCAGCCTTACTTGCTTGTTCATATTTACATCATTCTTTAAACAGAAAAGGTAAACGTTCACAATTCGGAATTGTAATAGAAACTGCTGAAGCACGAGAACCACATCATTTTGCCACTCTTTTTGGCTATGGAGCAAGTGCAGTAAATCCATATTTAGTTAATGAAATTATTGAACAAGAAGTAGCACAAGGAACTATAAAAAACCTAAGCAAAGCTAATGCTGTTAAAAATTACAATACAGCAATAGGTAAAGGGTTACTCAAAATTATGAATAAGATTGGAATATCTACTTTGCATTCATATAGAGCTTCCCAAATATTTGAAATTTTAGGATTAAAACAATCTTTTACTAATAAATATTTCCCTAACACCCCTTCAAGAATTGGTGGTATTGGTTTATACGTATTAGAAAAAGATATCTTATCTAGATATAAAAGTGCTTTCCCTTCTAAAAAAATTGAAGCAAATCTTGAATTACCTATTGGAGGTGATTACCGTTGGAGAAGAAATGGTGAAAACCATCAATTTAATCCAAACTCAATTGCTAAACTTCAACAAGCAGTAAGACTAAAAAGTAAAGAAAGCTATGCTACTTATTCCAAATTAATTAATGAGCAAAGTGAAAATTTAATGACGATTAGAGGTTTATTAGAATTTAATAATTTGAATCCAATACCTATTGATGAAGTTGAACCTTGGACAGAGATCGTAAAACGTTTTAAAACTGGTGCCATGTCTTATGGTTCTATTAGTAAGGAAGCTCATGAAAACTTAGCTATAGCAATGAATAGAATTGGAGGTAAAAGTAATTCTGGAGAAGGTGGTGAAGATATAGAAAGGTTTAAAGTTTTAAAAAATGGAGATTCAAAAAAGAGTGCTATAAAACAAGTTGCTTCTGGTCGATTTGGAGTTTCTAGTAATTATTTAACGAATGCTAAGGAAATCCAAATTAAAATGGCACAAGGTGCTAAGCCTGGAGAAGGCGGGCAATTACCTGGCGAGAAAGTATTTCCTTGGATAGCTAAAGTACGAAATTCAACGCCCTTTGTTGGTCTTATCTCTCCACCTCCACATCATGATATTTATTCTATTGAAGATTTAGCTCAATTAATTTACGATTTAAAAAATGCAAATAGAGAAGCTAGAATTAATGTTAAGTTAGTATCAAAAGTAGGAGTTGGAACCATTGCAGCTGGGGTTGCAAAAGCTAAAGCAGATGTTATATTAGTGTCGGGATTTGATGGAGGAACTGGTGCTTCTCCTTTAACTTCACTAAAACATGCTGGACTTCCATGGGAATTAGGAATTGCTGAAGCCCAACAAACTTTAATTTTAAACAATCTAAGAAATAGAGTTGTTTTAGAATGTGATGGACAGTTAAAAACCGGGAGAGATGTGGCCATCGCTACTCTTTTAGGAGCTGAAGAATTCGGTTTTGCTACTGCTCCTTTGGTTGCATCAGGGTGTATAATGATGAGAGCTTGTCATTTAAATACATGCCCAGTTGGTATTGCTACTCAAGATCCAGAATTAAGAAAAAACTTTAAAGGAACACCTGAGCACGTAATTAATTTCATGTATTTCGTTGCTGAAGAGCTTAGACAGATCATGGCTAAACTTGGTTTCAAAACAATAAATGAAATGGTAGGTCAAGTACATAAACTAAGCACAAAAAAAGCTATCAATCATTATAAAGCAAAAGGCATTGATTTATCTAATATTCTTTATCAACCAAAAACAAAAAACAAATTACTTTGTAATACTGAACAACAAGATCATGAATTAAAAAATGTGCTTGATTTAAGAATTTATAAAGAAGCTAAACCTGCAATTTCAAAGAAAATACCAATGTCTTTTGAATATCAGATAAAAAACACTAACAGATCAGTTGGAGCAATTCTTTCTAATGAAATTTCAAAAATCCATGGAGAAAACGGGCTTCCTGAAAACACGTTACAACTAAACTTCATCGGTTCAGCCGGTCAAAGTTTTGGAGCATTTGCTTGTAAAGGACTAACCTTAAGTGTTGAAGGAGAAACCAATGATTATTTAGGTAAAGGACTTTCAGGAGGTAAATTAATTATAAAAAAACCTCAAATTGCAAGTTTTAAAGCTGAAGAAAATATTATTACGGGTAATGTTAGTTTATACGGAGCAATAGCTGGAGAGGTTTATATAAATGGTATTGCAGGAGAAAGGTTTGCTGTTAGAAATTCAGGTGCTATTGCTGTTGTTGAAGGAGTTGGAGATCACGGATGTGAGTATATGACTGGAGGAAAAGTAATTGTTCTTGGTAATACTGGTAAAAACTTTGCCGCTGGGATGAGTGGAGGGATTGCTTACTTATACAATAAAAATAACAGTTATAAAAAATCACTATGTAATATAGAAATGGTTGATTTAGAAGCTCCCTCATCTTCAGATTTAAATGAGTTATATCAGTTAATAAATAACCATTACACTCATACAAAAAGCAACATTGCTAATAAAGTTTTGTTGAACTGGAAAAAAGAATCAATGAATTTCATTAAAGTTTTTCCAAAAGAATACAAAAAAGCAATACAGAAAACACATAAAGAGGTAAAACAATTAACAGCATAGACAATGGGAGAAATTGGAGGTTTTAAATTATACAAGAGAATTAACGAAAAGCAACAACCAGTTAGTAAACGTTTAAAGAACTATAATGAGTTTACTATTAGTTTAAATCAAGACACATTAAAAAGTCAAGCATCAAGATGCATGAACTGTGGAGTTCCATTTTGCCATAGTGGATGTCCGTTAGGAAACTTAATTCCTGATTTTAATGATTATATACATAGGGGCGAATGGAAAAAAGCTCTTAACATACTTCATAGTACTAATAATTTTCCAGAATTTACAGGAAGACTATGTCCTGCTCCTTGCGAAAAAGCTTGTGTTTTAGGTATTATTGACGCTCCTGTTTCTATCGAAAACATAGAAAAATATTTAGTCGAGAGAGGGTTCAAGGAAGGTTGGATTAAACCTAAACCTCCTACTAAAAGAACTGGAAAAACTATTGCAATAGTAGGTTCAGGTCCAGCTGGATTAGCTGTCGCTCAACAATTAAATAGAAGTGGCCATTTAGTTACTGTTTTTGAGAGAGACGATAAACTTGGTGGTTTATTACGTTATGGTATACCTAATTTTAAATTAGAAAAAAATATTATTGATAGAAGAATTAATATTCTTGAAGAAGAAGGTATTATTTTTAAAACTAATGTAAATGTTGGGATAAATTATAGTATTGAAAAATTACAAAAATTTGATGCAATTGTTTTATGTGGAGGAGCTACAATTCCTAGAAATTTACCTATAAATAAGTTTACTATAAATGGAGTTCATCAAGCTATGGATTATTTAAAAGAACAAACAAAAGCCCTATATAACCAAAAACAGGAAATAGCTATAAATGCAAAGAATAAAAATGTAATTGTTATTGGTGGTGGTGATACTGGATCTGATTGTGTTGGTACTGCAAATAGGCAAGGAGCTAGTTCAGTAGTTAACTTTGAAATATTACCTAAGCCTTCTAAAAATAGAGATACTTCGACTCCATGGCCTTTTTGGCCTTTACAACTAAAAACTACAACTTCTCATGACGAAGGCTGCGATAGAAATTGGTTAATTAACACTAAAGAATTTTTGACAGATGATTCAGGAAATTTAACTGGCATAAAAACGGTTAAAGTAAAATGGGAAGTTGATTCAAATAAAAAACCAGTTCTAATTGAACAATCAGGTTCAGAAAAAATATGGCCTTGTGACTTAGTTCTTTTATCACTTGGTTTTACTGGTCCTGAAAAAACATTAGCTGAACAATTAGAACTTAAAACCAATCAAAGAGGTAATTATTCGGCAAAAGAATATCAAACAAATATTCCTAAAATATTTACAGCTGGTGATATGAGAAGAGGTCAATCATTAATTGTTTGGGCTATTTCTGAAGGAAGAGAAGCTGCTAAATCTGTTAATAAATTTCTTCTTAAAAAGAATCTCTTACCATATAAAGGTCAAGGTGATTTACTAAATTCAAATAACTAAAAAAAACTCCTTAAAAAATTAAGGAGTTTTTTTTATAATAAATTGAATGATTGTTTTGCTATTTCTAATTCTTCATTTGTAGGTATAACCAATATTTTTACTTTTGATGAATCTAAACTAACATCTATTAACTCTTTAGCTCTAATATCATTTTTATTTTTATCTAATTCAATACCAAAAGTTTCCATTTCGGTACATACTAAATTTCTTATCATACTTGAATTCTCTCCAATTCCAGCTGTAAAAACTATAGCATCTAAACCATTCATAGCTGCTACATAAGAACCGATATACTTTTTAATTCTATAAGCATTCATGTCTAAAGCTAATTTACAAGCTACATTACCTAGAGAAGCTTCTTTTTCAATATCACGTAAATCACTATAACCAGTTAACCCTAACATCCCGCTTTCTTCCTGCAACATAGTATAGACATCGTCTATTTTATATCCTAATTCATTTATTAGATAAAAAATTAAGCTATGATCAATATCACCAGAACGACTTCCCATAATTAATCCTGTAACAGGTCCAAACCCTAAACTATGATCAATACTTATTCCATTTTTTATAGCTGTCATACTACAACCATTTCCTAAATGAATAGTAATAATTTTAGATTTTTCTTTCTTTAAATATTCATTAGCTAGTTCAGAAACATATTTATGACTCGTACCGTGGAAACCATATAAACGGATATTATTTTCTACTAAAAATTTATTTGGAATAGCATATTTATGAGCTATAACCGGTATTGTTTGATGAAATGCTGTATCAAAAACAGCAATCTGCTTTGCAGCACTAAAAATAGCCTCGGCTACATTTATTCCTTCCAAATTTGCAGGATTGTGTAATGGTGCTAATGAAAATAGTTCTTTGATTTTATCTTTAACTTTTTTAGTTACTTCTACAATATTCGTAAAAGTACTTCCTCCATGAACAACCCTGTGCCCTACCGCTTTTATTTCTTCAGTAGATTTAATTACCCCTATCTTATCATCTAAAAGAAGATTCACTACTCTTTCTAATCCTTCTTTATGATTATTAAGGGTTGTTAACTCTTCTATCTTTTCAGTTTTTGATGCATAATGAATTGCACTATCACTTAAACCAATTCTTTCAATCAAACCATGACAAATCACATCTTGTTCAGGCATACTAAACAATTGATATTTAATAGATGAACTCCCTGAATTAATAACTAATATCTTCATAAATTATCTTTATAATTAAATGATTTATTTTTCCTGTGCTTGTATTGCTGTTAATATTACAGTGTTAAAAATATCATCAACGGTACAGCCTCTACTTAAATCATTCACTGGTTTATTTAAACCTTGTAGCATAGGACCAATTGCTAAAGCTCCAGTTTCACGTTGCACTGCTTTATAGGTATTATTTCCAGTATTTAAATCAGGAAAAATTAACACGTTTGCTTGCCCTGCCACTTTAGAGTTTGGCAGTTTCTTTTTTCCAATACTTGGATCTACAGCTGCATCATATTGTATAGGTCCTTCTACTTTTAAATCAGTTCTTTTTTCTTTAATTATCTCTGTAGCTCTTCTTACAACATCAACATCTTCACCTTTTCCAGATGAACCAGATGAATAAGAAAGCATTGCTATTTTAGGGTCTATACCGAAAGCAATACTTGAGTCAGCTGATGAAATTGCTATTTCAGCTAGCTGTTCTGCCGTAGGATTTGGATTAATAGCACAATCTCCAAAAACAGATACTCTATCTTCTAAGCACATGAAAAATATTGATGATACAACAGAAAAACCTGGCTTGGTTTTTACAAATTGTAATGCTGGTTTGATAGTATGTTGTGTGGTATGAGCTGCACCAGAAACCATACCGTCTGCTATGCCTTTAAAAACCATCATAGTTCCGAAATAAGAAACATCTGCCATTAAATCTTCTGCCATTGCTGGACTTACTCCTTTGTGTTTTCTTAATTCATATAAAGTATTAGAAAATTCTTGAAAATATTTTGATTCTATCGGATTAATAATAGGCGTTTTATCAAAGTTAAAAGGAATGTTTAATCTTTTTATAGAAGCTTCAATATTCACTTTTTTACCTAAAATAGTCAAATCAACAACATTATTCTTTTGCAATTGTGAAGCTGCAATTAAAATTCTATCATCACTTCCTTCCGGAAGAACTATATGCTTTCTTTGTTCTTTTGCTCTTTTCAATAAATTATATTGAAACATTCTAGGAGTTAAAGTTTCTGTTCCTTTAAAATTTGATAATTTTTCTCTCAAAGAAGAAACATCAACGTATTTTTCAAAAATATTAATTGACATTTTAATCTTATCAACATTTTCGGCATATATATGAGATCTAACATTACTTAATTTTGAGGTAATAGCAAAAGTTCCTTCTTCTACCCAAAGAATAGGTACAACTTTTTCCAAACCTTCAATTAATTTAATTATAGACGGATTAAGTTCCATCCCTCCAGTTAAAATAATACCAGATATTGATGGATAATTAGTTGAAATATTTGCTTGTAATGTACCTAATAAAATATCAGATCTATCCGCTGGAGTAACAACTACACTATCTTCTGCTAAATGATGCAAAAAATGTGATAACTGCATGGCTCCAACCTTTATATCACCAGTTGCATTGTTCAATAATTCTTTTCCAAATAAAACCTTTCCATCAATTTCATTCAGAAATTCTTTAATAGTTGGGTTATTTAACTTCTTGTTAATTGGAATAGCATTAATAGAAACAGAATTAGATAAGTTTTTTCCTACTTGATCTAAGATAACTGGAATATTCTCTTCTTGAACTTTGTTAGCTACAACCGCTATAACTTGTACATCTTTACTATTAAATAAATCGTAAGTTAAGCGCAAACTTTGAATAAATTCTTCTAATGTTTTATTAACACCACCTGAAACAATAATAACTGGAGTTCCTAAATTTTTAGCAATTAAAACATTTAAATCCATTTCAATTACAGCTGCATGATCGGAAAAATCAGTTCCTTCAACTATTACAAAATCATTTTCTTCTTCTAGTTTTTTATATTTCTCTATTATTATATTAATAACTTCATCTTCTTGATCATCATTTAATTTTTTTATTAAATCTGAACGAGTAAATGCATACGAATCTTCATATTTAGTTTTTAATTTGAAATAATTAAGAATTGTGTTTATGTGATTATCCTTAGCTCCTTCTATAGGATTATCAATAATGGGTCTAAAATAACCTACTTTTGGTTTATTTCTAAGAAATAATTGCATTAGACCAAGACTAAGCATTGATTTACCTGAGTTTGCTTCACTTGCTGCTATATAAATTGCTTTATTCATTACTTCCTTTTTTTGCAAAATTAAGCTAAATCAATATAATAATTGAAAAATTAATAAAAGTTTAAAACAAATACATAAGCTAATACTCCCCACAGTATTGAACTACTGATTATTTAGGTTTTAATAAAGAAGTATAGTTTGGAACAAAAAAAAACCGTTCTTTATCTTACTAAAGAACGGTTTAAAAGAAAGGCAACGACCTACTCTCCCACCTGTGGCAGTACCATCGGCGCTAATGGGCTTAACTTCTCTGTTCGGAATGGTAAGAGGTGAGCCCCATTGCAATAATCACCTTAAATTGTTTCAGTGTATTTCAACTGTATAAGTTAACATATTGATAAATATAATATTGTAAAGTTTCAAAGAGTTTGCTTCCCCTCACAAGGAGGGGAAGTACGTACATAAGCCTATGGGTTATTAGTACTACTTGGCTACATACATTACTGCACTTACACCTATAGCCTATCAACGTGGTAATCTCCCACGACCCTTTAAAGAAATCTCATCTTGTGGTGGGTTTCGCGCTTATATGCTTTCAGCGCTTATCCCTTCCCGACGTAGCTACCCTGCAGTGCCACTGGCGTGACAACAGGTACACTAGAGGTCAGTTCAACTCGGTCCTCTCGTACTAAAGTCAAATCCACTCAAATTTCTAACGCCCACAGCAGATAGAGACCGAACTGTCTCACGACGTTCTGAACCCAGCTCGCGTGCCACTTTAATGGGCGAACAGCCCAACCCTTGGGACCTTCTCCAGCCCCAGGATGTGACGAGCCGACATCGAGGTGCCAAACCCCCCGTCGATGTGAGCTCTTGGGGGAGATCAGCCTGTTATCCCCGGAGTACCTTTTATCCTTTGAGCGATGGCCCTTCCATGCGGAACCACCGGATCACTATGCTCTACTTTCGTACCTGATCGACCTGTATGTCTCTCAGTCAAGCTCCCTTATGCCATTGCACTCTACGCACGGTTACCAAGCGTGCTGAGGGAACCTTTAGAAGCCTCCGTTACTCTTTTGGAGGCGACCACCCCAGTCAAACTACCCACCACGCACTGTTCTCATCGCTGAGTTAGGCTCTAGATAAGCAAAGGGTGGTATTTCAAGGATGATTCCACAACGCCTAGCGACGCCGCTTCATTATCTCCCACCTATCCTACACATTACTTATCCAAAGTCAATACGAAGCTATAGTAAAGGTTCACGGGTCTTTTCGTCCGCTGCGGGTAATCGGCATCTTCACCGATACTACAATTTCACCGAGCTCATGGCTGAGACAGTATCCAGATCGTTGCACCATTCGTGCAGGTCGGAACTTACCCGACAAGGAATTTCGCTACCTTAGGACCGTTATAGTTACGGCCGCCGTTTACTGGGGCTTCATTTTAGATCTTCGCCGAAGCTAAACCCTCCACTTAACCTTCCAGCACCGGGCAGGTGTCAGGCCTTATACATCATCTTTCAATTTAGCAAAGCCCTGTGTTTTTGATAAACAGTCGCCTGGATCTTTTCACTGCGGCCAGCATTGCTGCTGGCGACCTTTCTCCCGAAGTTACAGGTCTATTTTGCCTAGTTCCTTAGCCATGAATCTCTCGAGCACCTTAGAATTCTCATCCCAACTACCTGTGTCGGTTTACGGTACGGGTTCTCATAATCTGAAGCTTAGAGGTTTTTCTTGGAAGCCCTTAGGCACACTATCAACGCATCCGAAGACTTGTTGTACTATCACACTTCAGCTAGACTAGCGGATTTACCTAAAAGTCTAATACCTACATGTTTCAACGAACTATTCCGTCAGTTCGCGGTGCTTTCATTACTCCGTCACCCCATCGCAATTATAAGAAGTACAGGAATATTAACCTGTTGGCCATCGACTACTCCCTTCGGATTCGCCTTAGGTCCCGACTAACCCTCAGCTGATTAGCATCGCTGAGGAAACCTTAGTCTTTCGGTGAGGGGGTTTCTCGCCCCTTTATCGTTACTTATGCCTACATTTTCTTTTCTATCCGCTCCAGCATACCTTACAGTACACCTTCTGCGCAAATAGAATGCTCCCCTACCACTTTATACTTAGTATAAAATCCATAGCTTCGGTAATATGTTTATGCCCGATTATTATCCATGCAAAACCGCTCGACTAGTGAGCTGTTACGCACTCTTTAAATGAATGGCTGCTTCCAAGCCAACATCCTAGCTGTCTAAGCAGTTTCACCTCGTTTTTTCAACTTAACATATATTTGGGGACCTTAGCTGATGGTCTGGGTTCTTTCCTCTCGGACATGGACTTAGCACCCATGCCCTCACTGCTGAGTAACATTTTATAGCATTCGGAGTTTGTCAGGAATTGGTAGGCGGTGAAGCCCCGCATCCAATCAGTAGCTCTACTCTATAAAACTTTCGCTCAACGCTGCACCTAAATGCATTTCGGGAGTACGAGCTATTTCCGAGTTTGATTGGCCTTTCACCCCTACCCACAGGTCATCCAAAGACTTTTCAACGTCAACTGGTTCGGTCCTCCACTGTGTGTTACCACAGCTTCAACCTGCCATGGGTAGATCACTCGGTTTCGCGTCTACTACTACTAACTATGTCGCCCTATTCAGACTCGCTTTCGCTTCGCTCCGGACCTTAAATCCTTAACCTTGCTAGCAACAGTAACTCGTAGGCTCATTATGCAAAAAGGCACGCCGTCACACAGTAAATGTGCTCCGACCGCTTGTAGGCGTACGGTTTCAGGTTCTATTTCACTCCCTTACTTAGGTTCTTTTCACCTTTCCCTCACGTACTAGTTCACTATCGGTCTTTCAGGAGTATTTAGCCTTACGGATGGTCCCGGTAGATTCATACAGGATTACTCGTGTCCCGCACTACTCAGGGTACTGCTATATTATCTTCGCTTACCTATACGAGACTATCACTCTCTTTGGTTCGTCTTTCCAAACGATTCTAGTTCACTTAGACTCTAATGTCGCAGCCCTACAACCCCAATACTGCCGTAACAGCATTGGTTTGGCTAATCCGCGTTCGCTCGCCGCTACTAACGGAAATCACTATTGTTTTCTCTTCCTCCGGGTACTTAGATGTTTCAGTTCTCCGGGTTTGCTCCTATAAATAGGTGACATGTCTTCAACATGCCGGGTTGCCCATTCGAAATTTACGGATCATAATGTGTGTGCCACTCCCGTAACTTATCGCAGCTTATCGCGTCCTTCATCGCCTCTGAAAGCCTAGGCATCCGCCATACGCCCTTATTTAGCTTATTGTACTTTTTGCTGCAGTATCTCTACTACAACGAGCTCTTTATAATTCTTTATTTTTATAAAAATATTGTTGTTAGATCGTAATCTAACTTCTCTATCTTGATTCTTTACGATATCATTTTTACCAATATGTCAATGAACGTTTTTAGACCTATAGTCTAATGGTGGAGAATATCGGAGTCGAACCGATGACCTCTTGCGTGCAAGGCAAGCGCTCTAGCCAGCTGAGCTAATCCCCCATTATGAAATTCAGAATATGAATCCTCAATTATGAATGTTGAATTCTCTAACTTCCAGAATTTCCTTCCTAATATATACTTCTTTATTTGTAGTCCGGGCAGACTCGAACTGCCGACCTCTACATTATCAGTGTAGCGCTCTAACCAGCTGAGCTACGAGACTATAATAGCTATATATTAGTGTGTTTTAAAATTAACAGCAAAGAGCAAAATGTACCTCTTTTGTAACTCACCATCTTTCTCTAGAAAGGAGGTGTTCCAGCCGCACCTTCCGGTACGGCTACCTTGTTACGACTTAGCCCTAGTTACCAGTTTTACCCTAGGCAGTTCCTTGCGGTAACCGACTTCAGCACCCCCAGCTTCCATGGCTTGACGGGCGGTGTGTACAAGGCCCGGGAACGTATTCACCGGATCATGGCTGATATCCGATTACTAGCGATTCCAGCTTCACGGAGTCGAGTTGCAGACTCCGATCCGAACTGTGATATGGTTTATAGATTCGCTCCTATTCGCATAGTGGCTGCTCATTGTCCATACCATTGTAGCACGTGTGTAGCCCAGGACGTAAGGGCCGTGATGATTTGACGTCATCCCCACCTTCCTCACGGTTTGCACCGGCAGTCTCGCTAGAGTCCTCAACTTTACTTGTTAGCAACTAACGATAGGGGTTGCGCTCGTTATAGGACTTAACCTGACACCTCACGGCACGAGCTGACGACAACCATGCAGCACCTTGTGATCTGTCGAAGAAAAACTCTATCTCTAAAGCTGTCAGACCACATTTAAGCCCTGGTAAGGTTCCTCGCGTATCATCGAATTAAACCACATGCTCCACCGCTTGTGCGGGCCCCCGTCAATTCCTTTGAGTTTCAATCTTGCGATCGTACTCCCCAGGTGGGACACTTATCACTTTCGCTTAGTCACTGAGATAAATCCCAACAACTAGTGTCCATCGTTTACGGCGTGGACTACCAGGGTATCTAATCCTGTTCGCTCCCCACGCTTTCGTCCATGAGCGTCAGTATATACGTAGTAGACTGCCTTCGCAATCGGTATTCTGTGTAATATCTATGCATTTCACCGCTACACTACACATTCTATCTACTTCCGTATAACTCAAGTCAACCAGTATCAAAGGCAGTTCCATAGTTAAGCTATGGGATTTCACCTCTGACTTAATTGACCGCCTGCGGACCCTTTAAACCAATGATTCGGATAACGCTTGCACCTCCGTATTACGCGGCTGCTGGCACGGAGTTAGCCGGTGCTTATT